>JASBUY010000231.1 GCA_030147645.1 Aquabacter sp.
CGGCGCCGGCCGCGAAGGCCGCGACCTCTTCGTGGCGCACATGCATCCACTGGACCGAGGGCGTGTCGCGCAGCGCGTCGGTGAAGCCGTTCAGGCTGTCCCCCACGACGCCCCAGACCCGCTCCACCCCAGCGGAGGCCAGTATACGCGCCATCACATCCGCAACCCTGGGTGCCATGTCCCGCTCCTTCATGGTCCTGATGTTCGAATCGATAGCATGAGACGATGACGGACGGCATCATGCATCCAGGTCGCGGAGAGATTTGATGACGGGGCGCTCAGGCGCGGACCAGCGCCGCAACGAGCTTGAAGAGCTGGAGGCCTTGGAGGAGGCGGCCCTGGAAGGGGCGGCGCAACTGCTCGAAGAGCCTTTGCGCGCCGTCGAGCGGTTCGAACGATCGGTCTGGGAGGACCTCAAGGCCTTCACCCTATGGGGGGAGCGGGCGCTGGTGGCAGGTCGCGTGACCCTTGCCATCGTCGCCTCCGTGCTGCTCGCCCATGCAATCGGGCTGGAAATGCCGGTCTGGGCCGCCATCTCGGTGCTGCGGGTGTTCCAGAACGACAAGAACGCCACCTTACGGCGCGGGCTCGAACGCATCGCCGGCACGGTGCTCGGCGGCGTCATCTCCTATGCCATCATGCTGGACGGCAAGAATGCCGCGCTGGTCTGGATCGCCACCGGCCTCGCCAGCGCCTTCGCCGTCTATGCGCAGGCCGTGACGCGCTACAGCTACGCTTTCATCCTGGTGGGCTTCACCGTGCCGCTCATGACCTACCATGCCATGGCGTCCGACCAGCCGATCCTGGAAACCATTTTGATGCGCGGCGCGGAAGTGTGCCTGGGCGTAACCATCGCGACCTTGGTGGACTATCTCACCTCTCGCCGCCAATCGGCGAAGAAGCCTCTGAAGCCGCTGTTCGGCCCGGTGGACCCGGTCTTTATCGGCCACGCTTTGACGGTCGGCATCGCGGTCTGCCTCGTGCCGGTGATCTGGACCGTCTTCAAGCTGCCGGGATTCGACCAGACCCCCATCACCGCCTTTATCGTGGTGAGTGCGGCGCGCGAGGGCATTGGCTGGAAGTCGCTGAACCGCATCGTCGGCTGCGCGCTCGGCGCAGCACTGGGGCTTGCCGGGGTGAACCTGCTGGGCCATGCCGGCTTCCTGCCCTGGCTCGCCTATCTCACCGTCGGGCTGTTCCTGTTCACGCAGGTCTGCCATGGCGGCAGCATCGTGTCCTATACCGGCGTGCAGGCCGGCATCTGCTTCCTGCTGATCTTCGTGCAGGAGCCCATTCCCCATCTAGACCCCGCGGAAGGCTATGCGCGCATGTGGGGCGTCGTGGGGGGCATTCTCCTGGTGATGGCGGTGGGCCTCGTCACCTGGCCGGTGCGCCAGCGCATCACCAAGGTCGTCGAAGAGCACCGCCACGCCCACGAAAAAGCGATTTAGCAGGCCTTTGGCATCATTCCTGCGGCGAGGCGGGAAGCGTGATGCGCACCGGCTGGTGGCCGGTCAGGCGCAGGAAGGCCAGCAGGGCTTCCGGCGTCAGGGACGTGGTTTTTTCGTTGGTCAGGGGATGGCAGTTCACCCGCTCCGCCTGGAGCAGCGCATCCTCGATCACCACGGTCACCGCATGGTTGGGGTCATTGGCGGCGGCGAGCAGTGTCACGGAACCGGGCAGAACGCCCAACTTCTCGAACAGCGCCTCGGCGGAGCCGAAAGAGAGCCCGCCGCGCGCGCCGATGAGACCCCGTAGGGCCTTGAGATCGACGGGTGTCTCTTCGCCGAGGGTCACGAGGAAATAGGTTTTCTTCGCGTCCCGCAGGAACAGGTTCTTGGTGTGCGCTCCGGGGATGTCGCCCCGAAGCGCCTTGGACTGAGCCACCGTATGCAGCGGCGGGTGGTCGTAGGTCTGCGCCGCGATACCCTCCTGCGACAGGAGGGCGAGCAGAGCGTCAGGCGACAGCGGCATGGGCGCTCAGATCTTCTGGTTGTACTCGCCCACGTCCGGATGGGTGCGCAGAACGGCATCCACGGCCTCGAACATCTCCCGCATGCGCGCTTCGGAGACGGGGCTCTCCACCACCACGACCAGTTCCGGCTTGTTGGAGGAGGCGCGCACCAGCCCCCACGAGCCGTCCTCGGTGGTGACGCGCACGCCGTTCACGGTGACCAGATCGCGGATCTTCTGGCCGGTGACGAGGGCGCCCTTAGCCTCGAGGTCCTGGAAGTGCTTCACCACCTTTTCGACGATGCCGTATTTCGCTTCGTCCGCGCAGTGGGGCGACATGGTGGGCGAGGACCAGGTCTTGGGCAGCGCCTGGCGCAGTTCCGAGAGCTTCTTGCCGGGATTGCGGTCCAGCATGTCCAGAACGGCGATGGCGGAGACGAGGCCGTCATCATAGCCGCGCCCGATGGGGGCGTTGAAGAAATAGTGGCCGGACTTCTCGAAACCCACCAGCGCCCCGGTCTCGTTGACGCGGCGCTTCATGTAGGAATGGCCGGTCTTCCAATAGTCCGCCTTCACGCCGAGCTTGATCAGCTCGGGGTCCGTGGCGAACAGGCCCGTGGACTTCACGTCCACCACGAAGGTCGCGCCGGGATGCAGCTTGGCGAGATCGCGGGCGAGCATGACGCCCATCTTGTCGGCGAAGATTTCCTCGCCCTCGTCATCCACCACACCGCAGCGGTCGCCGTCCCCGTCGAAGCCGAGCGCCACGTCCGCCTTGTGTTCGAGCACCGCGTCCCGCATGGCATGGAGCATCTCCATGTCTTCCGGGTTCGGATTATATTTGGGGAAGGAGTGGTCGAGCTCGGTATCGAGCGGGATTACCTCGCAGCCGAGAGCTTCCAGCACCTTGGGCGCAAAGGCGCCGGCGGTGCCGTTGCCGCAGGCGCACACCACCTTGATGGGATGCTTCAGCTTGGGCCGGTCGGTGAGATCCTTGATATAGGTCGCCGGAAAATCATTCACGAACGCATAGGCGCCGCCGCCACGCAGGTCGAACTTGGCGCCGAGCACGATGTCCTTCAGGCGGGTCATCTCGTCGGGGCCGAAGGTGAGCGGGCGGTTCACGCCCATCTTCACGCCGGTCCAGCCATTGTCATTGTGAGACGCCGTGACCATGGCTACCGCCGGCACGTCCAGCGCGAACTGGGCGAAATAGGCCATGGGAGACAGGGCAAGGCCGATATCGTGAACCTTGATGCCCGCCGCCATGAGGCCGGAGACCAGGGCATATTTGATGGAGGCGGAATAGCCGCGGAAATCGTGGCCGGTCACGATTTCGGGCCGCACACCCATCTCATGCATCAGCGTCCCGAGGCCCATGCCCAGGGCCTGGATGCCCATCAGGTTGATTTCCTTCTGGAACAGCCAGCGCGCGTCATATTCCCGGAAGCCCGTGGGCTTCACCATGGGCTCGGACTCATACGCATAGGTGTTGGGAACGAGGGACGGCTTGGGCGTCGGGAACATGAACGGCCTCTCCGCTGGGCGGGATAGTCTGGCGCAAGCCCGATAGCACGGAATTGCGGCGCGCAATATGCGGCGCAGCCCAAGCGCCATAAGCCTTTGGCATCGCCCCCGCCACAATGCGCGGCGCGCCGTCATGGTTCCGCTCAGGCCCTCGCCGGCGATCTTTCGCCTGCCTCTCTCAGGGGCTAGAGGCGATCATCTCTCCGGCGAGGATGCGAAAATGCGCCATCTGCCAGGACGCCCAGATCTCGAACTCCTCCACGAGGCTCGGGTCCATCTGGTCCAGCCGGCCGGGCGGCGCCACGCGGAACCAGCCCTCTTTCTGCGCTTCGTTCAAGAGATTGCCCACATGGGCGGAGGAGACGCGAAAGCGATGGGCAAGCGCCTTTTGCGTCAGCGGCAATGACGGCGCGCGGGCGTCTTCAGCATAAAATGCGGCCATCACCGCGCACAGGATCAGGTAGCCGCAATCCCGCCGGGCAAAGCCGAGTACCCGGGGGAACGGGTCGATGAGCGTGCCATGGGACAGAACGAAGGCGGCGGAGCGATAGACGAGCTCACCCTGCGCCTCCGGGGATGCGGCGAGGCGCCGACTCACGGGGCGGTCCGTTCCCTCCAGCCGCTCGGCGGCCTCGATGAATCCGAGCGCCGAGCGCGCGACCGCGCGAATGACCGTATCGGACGGGCGCAGAAGCTTCAGGCGGCGGTCCTGTGGCGCATCCTCCGCCTCCACGAGCCGCCCCGCCTTGAGCGCGGCCACCAGACCGGCGGTCTGGCGCGCACTCGAGGAGCCGAAGGCTTGGAGCGCGGTCAGGGTCGGAAGCGGTCCGTCCGCGATGCGCCAGCGGAAATAATTATGGATCAGCAGGTAACAGACCATGTAGCGCGCGAACTGGTTGAACAGTTTGGCAAAGGGCCAGGCGTCGTCCGGCGCGTCGGCGAGGGCGGTACAATAAGAGCGAAGTGCAGGCCGGAAATCGGCGCCAGTCCGATACTGCAAAGCCAACGCTTCGGTCGCGGAAAGCGGCGTTGAACCGGCAATTTCCGATGGGTTCGATAAATCTGAATAAGAATTCATCGTATTGGGCGTCTATGCAAAGTTTGGTCTTTCTTGCCGCACTTCGCGTCTCAATGATACGCCCGCCTGCAAAACGCGTTTATGCGGGCCTTTCAGTCTTGAGCGCGATCCGGGCGGGCGGGGAACCGCAGCACCGGGATGCCTGAGCCGAAACGGGTCAAAGGACGTTCATTTGACCTGCTTCTCACACGTTGGGCGGACCGCGAGCGGCAGGGGACATTCCTCTGCCCGGGCGAAGGTCCAGGACACGAAGGGTGCATTTCATGTGCGAGAATCACGGATTTGGATTGTCTCGGCGCGGCTTCATCGTCGCGGGTGCGGCGGCGGCTCTGTCCGGCGGCGTTGCGTTGCCGGCGATGGCGCAAAGCGCGGCCCCCAATGCCATTTCGCCCGACGCGGCCTTGAAGCGGCTCATGGACGGGAACGCCCGTTACGCCGCGAACGCGCCGGACCAGAAGGACTTCACGGCCGGCCGCGCCGCGCGCGCGTCCGCTCAGTATCCGTTCGCGGCGATCTTGAGCTGCGCGGATTCCCGCGTCGCGCCGGAACTCGCTTTCGATGAAGGGCCGGGCGAATTGTTCGTGGTGCGCCTTGCCGGCAATTTCGTGAATGATGACGGGCTCGCGAGCCTCGAATATGGCGCGAAATTCCTCGGCACGCCGCTGATCATGGTGCTCGGCCACACCAATTGCGGCGCCGTGGATGCCGCCATCAAGGTCTTGAAGGACAATGCCAAGCTGCCCGGCCATCTGCCGGAATTGGTCAACTCCATCAAGCCGGCGGTGGAAAAGGCCAAGGCCGAAAAGCCCGCCAACCTGCTGGACGCGTCCATCGCCGCCAATGTCGCGCTCAATGTGAACCGGCTGAAGACCGCCAAGCCCATTCTGTCCAAGATGATCGCGGACGGGAAGGTGAAGGTGGTTGGCGCGGTTTACGACCTCTCCACCGGCAAGGTGAACCTGCTGGCCTGACGCTCATAAAGCCGTGCCGATCCGCTGGCGCATCCAGCGGGTCGGCACGTGATGAAGGATCGCGCGCGAAACGCCTCAGGCGGCGGGCGCGATCACCACCATCCAGCCCACACCGAACCGGTCGGCCACCATGCCGAAGCCGGGAGAAAAGAAGGTGGGGGCAAGCGGCATCTGAACCGTGCCGCCCTCGGCCAGGGCCCCGAAGACCCGCTCCGCCTCTCCTGCATCGGCCACGGTGAGAGACAAGGCAATGCCCTTGAATGTCGCCGGCCCCTGGCAGAGCCCGTCGGAGAGAAGCAGCACGCTCTCCCCGATGCGCAGGCTCGCATGCATGATCTTGTCGCCGGGCGGCGGCGCGGCCCCCTCTGGCATGGCGCATCCCGCCGGCTCGGGCATGGGCGGCGCTTCGGAAAACCGCATCATCATCTCGACTTGCGCGCCAAGCGCTTGAACGTAGAAGGCGATGGCGTCTTCCGCGCGGCCTTCCAGGGAGAGATAGGGCTGCACTTACATGGCTTTTACCTCCGGCTTCGGGCTTCAGGATCAGGCGGACGCCTGGGGCGGCATGGCGCTCATATGGAACAGCTCGAACAGATGCCCGTCGGGATCCTCGAAGCTGTGCTGATACATGAAGCCATAATCATTCACGGGGCGCGGGGAGGTGCCGCCGGCGGCGACGGCGGCGGCGACAAGACGGTCCACTTTGTGTC
>JASBUY010000251.1 GCA_030147645.1 Aquabacter sp.
CCACCGCGACACCAGCCCCGGTGATAATGCCCCATTTGCGGGTCTTCTCCGGCAGCGAGCGGCAGGCCATGGCGATCACCACGGCATTATCGCCCGAGAGCAGGATATTGATCCAGATAATCTGTATCAGCGCCAGCCATAGCGCCGGAGAGTCAAGCGACATTGTTCCCCTTCCTCGCCTTCGCATTTCCCCAGGCATACCGGCGTCTGGTGCGCCGTATTTTGAATGCCGTTGGAAAAGCTACTGGACGCTCTCTATCCCCACAACCAAAACCGGACGCCGCAATGCGCAAAAAGCATATTGCGGCGCGGCTGGATGATCCGGCCGCGCCGCCCTGATCCCTTAAAAGGATCAGCCGACGATCTCGTTGCCCGCGAAGAACTGGGCGATCTCGATGGCCGCGTTCTCCGTGCTGTCGGAGCCATGGACCGAATTGGCCTCGATGGATTCCGCGAACAGCTTGCGCAGCGTGCCCTCGGCCGCATTGGCCGGGTTGGTCGCGCCCATGACTTCGCGATACGCGGCGACGGCATTCTCGCCTTCAAGAACCTGGACCACAACGGGGCCGGAGGTCATGAAAGCCACGAGGTCCGCGAAGAAAGGACGCTCGCGGTGGACCCCGTAAAAGGTCTCCGCCTGGGCGCGGGTCATCTCGATCCGCTTCTGGGCCACGATGCGCAGTCCCGCCTTCTCAATGACGGCGTTGACGGCGCCGGTCAGGTTGCGGCGCGTCGCATCGGGTTTGATGATCGAGAAAGTGCGCTCGATCGCCATGGTCACCGTCCTATTATGTTCTAGAAAGTCGCAAACCCACGCCATGGCGCGGATTGGCGGCTCTTAGCAGCGATGCCCCGCCACGGCAAGCGAGGCCGGGGACAACGTGCCTCAGCGCGCCTCGAAAACCTGGGCGAGGCGCGTCATGAAGGGTTCGTCAGTCTGCTCCACCCGCAGCGGCGTCACCGAAATGCGGCCCTCGTCCAAAGCGCGCAGGTCCGTGCCGGGCGAGGTGGTGTGGACGCGCCGCTCGAAGGCGATCCAGAAATAGGGATTGCCGCGCCCGTCGCGCCGCTCGTCGATGCGCATCAGCTTCTGGTCGCGCTTGCCTTGCGCGGTGACGGCGATGCCGGTCACCTCATTGGGCGGGCGGTCCGGGAAATTCACATTGATGACGATGCCGGCCGGAATGCCTTCCTTCAGCAGCGTGCGGACCACGTCCGGGCCGTGGGCCTCGGCGGTCTCATAGCTCGGCTTCTCGCGCGTCGCGGGGCCGAAGGCCTGGGAGAGCGCGACGGAGGGAATTCCGAGAATGGTGCCCTCGATTGCCCCGGCGACGGTGCCCGAATAGCTCACGTCTTCCGCGATGTTCTGGCCCCGGTTGACGCCCGACAGGACAAGGTCCGGCGGCTGGTCTGCCAGCAGATGGCGCACCGCCATGATGACGCAATCGGTGGGCGTGCCTTTCACCGCGAAGCGGCGCGGCTCGATCTGGCGCAGCCGCAAGGGGTCGCTCAGGGACAAGGAATGGGCGACGCCCGATTGGTCGAATTCCGGGGCGACCACCCACACATCGTCCGACAGCGCCTGCGCGATGCGCAGGCAGGCCTCAAGGCCGGCCGCGTGGATGCCGTCGTCATTCGTCACCAGGATACGCATGTCGTCCTATCCTTCTTCGGCTCTCCCCTTACGAGAGAGCTGCGAAATTCCCTCTCCCGCTTGCGGGGGAGGGTTAGGGAGGGGGCTTCAAGCAGAGGAACGCCGAGGCTCCGTGAAATCTTGCGCCATTTCCCCCTCCCCAGCCCTCCCCCGCAAGCGGGAGAGGGGGATGGGCGCGCTTGAAGGAAGCCCTACTCGAATACTGCGACGCTCCCGCAAGGGGGCGTCCCGTCTCAGTTCGCCTTCTCGATCAGGCTCAGCCCGCCCATATAGGGCTTCAGCGCCTCGGGCACCGCGACGGCGCCATTCTCCTGCTGGTAGGTCTCCAGAACCGCCACCAGCGCCCGGCCGACCGCGACGCCCGAGCCGTTCAGCGTGTGCAGGAAGCGCGGACCCTTGCCGTCCTTCGGCCGGTAGCGGGCATTCATGCGCCGGGCCTGGAAATCGCCGCAGACCGAGCAGGAGGAGATTTCCCGGAAGGCATTCTGCCCCGGCAGCCAGACCTCGATGTCATAGGTCTTCTGCGAGGCGAAGCCCATGTCGCCGGTGCAGAGCGTCACCACGCGATAATGCAGGTCCAGCTTCTTCAGGACCGCCTCGGCGCAGGCGAGCATGCGCTCGTGCTCCTCAAGGCTCTTTTCCGGCGTGGTGATGGAGACCAACTCGACCTTTGTGAACTGGTGCTGGCGGATCATGCCGCGCGTATCACGCCCGGCCGAACCGGCCTCCGCCCGGAAGCAGGGCGTGCAGGCGGTGAGGCGCAGGGGAAGCTCGTCCTCGGAGAGGATGGCCTCGCGGACGAGGTTGGTCAGCGGGACTTCGGCGGTGGGGATGAGCCAGAGGCCCTCTTCAGAAAGGCTGACAGCCGCCGAGCCGTCGGGCTGCACCCACCGCGTCGCAAAGAACTGGTCATCGCGAAACTTCGGCAACTGTGCGGTGCCAAACATCGCCTCGTCGCGCACCAGATTGGTCAGCGGCACCTCGGCGGTGGGGATGAGCCAGTGATCGTCGCCGGCCCGGAACTGGTCGTCGC
>JASBUY010000261.1 GCA_030147645.1 Aquabacter sp.
GCGACGAACGCTGCAACCTCACCCTGTCGCCATCGGCGCAGCGATTCGATGTCCACACCGTGATTGCTAGTTATGTTGTTCAGATCTGAATTGCAAGTTCATTTTCCAGTTAAGCACGCCTCTTCTTCCACCATATTCTCTCACAAAATGCGAAAGCACAGGCAGGACTAAAAACATTCAAGTGCAGTGCCGCTCCGACAAGGTCTGGTTGAGCAGCCCGCCCCCTGCCCCGCCGCCTTGCGGGGCGCGGCGCGCATGCTTACCTCTGGGATCACATCCGGGAGGTGTCCATGAGCGAACAGTCCCCATCCATCGGCGCCGGCGGCGCGAAGGTGGTGAAATCCGACAGCGAATGGCAGAGCTGCCTCACCCCCGAACAGTTCCGCATCGCCCGCCAGGCCGGCACCGAGCGCGCTTTCACCGGCCCCTATTGGGACGAGAAGCGATCGGGTCTTTATTCCTGTGTCGCCTGCGGCGCGCCCCTGTTCCGCTCGGAATCCAAGTTCGACAGCGGCACCGGCTGGCCGAGCTTCTTCTCGCCCGTCTCCGCCGAGGCCATCACCAGCCATGAGGACCGCTCCCACGGCATGCGCCGGGTGGAGGTGCGTTGCGCACGCTGCGACAGCCATCTCGGCCATGTCTTCCCGGACGGGCCGCGCCCCACGGGCCTGCGCTTCTGCATGAACGGCACCGCGCTGAAGCTCTCTTTGGACGGCGCGGGCGAGGACGGCCATGGGGTCTGAGACGCGCGCCATCGCCCCGCAGCCCCCCCTGGCCACCCGCCATCCCACGTCCCGCACCGTTCACGGCGTCACGCTCAGCGACGATTTCGCCTGGCTGAAGGCCGAGAACTGGCGCGACGTGATGCGCGATCCCCATGTGCTCGCGCCCGACATCCGCGCCTATCTGGAAGCGGAGAACGCCTATGCCGACGCCTTCTTCGCGCCCGACGCCGCATTGAAGGAGACCCTGGTCGCGGAGATGCGCGGCCGCATCAAGGAGGATGACGCGGGCGTCCCCTCCCCCGATGGGCCTTATGCCTATTATTCGCGCCACCGCACGGGCGGCCAGCATCCGCTGGTGTGCCGCAAGCCCTTGCCCGAGGGGGAGGAAACCATCCTGCTGGATGGCGACCGCCTCGCCGAGGGACAGGCCTATTTCCATCTCGGCCATGTGCGCCACAGCCCCGACCACCGGCGCCTCGCTTATGCCGCCGACACCCAAGGTGCGGAACTCCACACGATTTTGGTGCGCGACCTTGAGACCGGCGCGGATCTTAACGACCGCATCGCGGACACGACCGGAGACCTGCTCTGGTCCGAGGACGGGACCAGCCTCTTCTATATCCGGCGCGATGCCGAGCATCGCCCCTCCCAGGTCTTCCGCCATCGCCTCGGCACCGATCCGTCCAAGGACGAGTTGATCTATGCCGAGCCCGACAAGGGCTTTTTCGTCTCGCTGGGCGAGACCCAGTCGGGCCGTTTCGGCCTCATCGCCTGCGGCGACCACGAGACCTCGGAAATCCACCTCATCGACCTCACGGCGCCCGAGGCGCCGCTGCGCGTGGTGGCGCCGCGCACCGTGGGCGTGCGCTATGAGGTGGAGCATCATCCCGATCTTGGCGGGGAGGACAGGCTGGTCATCCTCACCAATGCGGACGGCGCAGAGGATTTTAAGATCGTCATGGCGCCGAGCGCCACGCCCGGCCGCGACTTCTGGCGCGACCTCGTCCCCCACAAACCCGGCCGCATGATCCTGAGCCAGGTGGCCTATCGCGGCTTTCTGGTACGGCTGGAGCGCGAGGACGGTCTGCCGCGCATCGTCATCCGCACGGTCTTTTCCTCGGAGGAACATGCCATCGCCTTCGCCGAGGAGGCCTATGCGCTCGGCATGGACGAGGGCTATCGCTTCGACACCACGGAACTGCGTTTCACCTATGCCTCCATGACGACGCCGGCGGAGGTGTGGGCCTATGACATGCATACGCGCGGGCGTAGCCTGCTGAAGCGCCAGGAGGTGCCGAGCGGCCACGATCCGGCGGACTATGTGACACGCCGCCTGTTCGCCCGCGCGCCCGATGGAGAAACGGTGCCGGTCACTCTCCTGCACCGCGCGAGCACCCCGCTCGACGGCTCGGCGCCCTGCCTCCTCTATGGCTATGGGGCCTATGGCCTGACCATTCCCGCCAGCTTTTCCACCAATCGCCTGTCGCTGGTGGATCGCGGCTTCGTCTATGCGATCGCCCATATTCGCGGCGGCACGGACAAAGGCTGGCGCTGGTACAAGGACGGCAAGCTCGACAAGAAACCCAACACCTTCACCGATTTCATCGCCGCCGCCGAGCATCTGGTGCGCGAGAAGGTGGCTCGGGCGGATGCCATCGTCGCCCATGGCGGCTCGGCGGGCGGCATGCTGATGGGAGCCATCGCCAATCTGCGGCCGGACCTGTTCGCCGGCATCGTGGCGGAGGTGCCCTTCGTGGACGTGCTCTCCACCATGCTGGACGACACCTTGCCCCTCACCCCGCCGGAATGGCCCGAATGGGGCAACCCCATTGCAAGCGAAGAGGCCTTCAAGCTGATCCGCTCCTATTCCCCGGTGGACAATGTGACCCCGCAGGCCTACCCGGCGATTTTCGCCCTGGCCGGGCTGACCGATCCGCGCGTCACCTATTGGGAGCCCGCCCGCTGGATGGCCCGCCTGCGCGCGGCGCAGAGCGGGACCGCCCCTCTCCTGCTGCGCACCAATATGGATGCCGGACATGGCGGCGCCGCCGGCCGCTTCGACCGGCTGGACGAGGTCGCCCTGATCTATGCCTTCGCGCTGCGCGTGGCACGGGGCAACTGACGGCGCGCGGGCTGACCTCTCGCCGCCCCCCCCCCCCCCGCGCGCCTAGAGCCTGATCCGATCAGGGTGAATCAACCTGATCGGTGAATCAGCCTCTAAATTATTCGTAGAGAACGTTTGACCGATCTGATGGCGATGCAATCAGATTGGTGAAGCGTTCTCTCGCGGCGCGAGTGTCCTTCGAACATTCGTTTGCGTGATCCCGGATGAGCATTTCCGGGATCACGTCGTGCGAACGGCGATGCCGCCGCCGTCCCGGCT
>JASBUY010000267.1 GCA_030147645.1 Aquabacter sp.
CCGACCTTCTCCGAACTCACCAATTTCGCGGTGGGGGACATCGCGAACCTTCAGGCCCAGACGGCGACCACGGTGGAAATCGGCACACGCGGCCAGACCCCCACTTTCTCCTGGGACCTCTCGCTCTACCGCTCCTGGGTCGAGAACGAGTTGCAGTGCCAGGATACGGGCGTGCTGATGGGCCTGACCTGCACCGTGGTGAACCTCTCCAACACCATCCACCAGGGCGTGGAAGCGGGCGCGAACTGGAATTTCTTCCAGGGTGTGTTCGTCAAATCTGCGAGCGCGCCGCAAGACGGGCTTTGGCTGAATTTCGCCTATACCTATAGCGACTTCTTCTTCAACAATGACCCGGTCTGGGGCAACAACCAGTTGCCGGGCATCCCGCGCCACTATCTGCGGGCGGAAGTGCTCTACAAGCATCCGAGCGGTTTCTATGCCGGTCCGAACGTGGAATGGGTGCCGCTCGCTTATTATGTGGACGATGCCAATACGCTGAATACGGCCGCCTATGCCCTGCTGAACTTCAAGCTCGGCTATGAGCCGCCAAACGGGCGCTTCTCCTTCTACGTGGATG
The DNA here is from genome assembly GCA_030147645.1 of Aquabacter sp. GTDB lineage: Bacteria > Pseudomonadota > Alphaproteobacteria > Rhizobiales > Xanthobacteraceae > Aquabacter. The sequence continues at coordinate 578 of JASBUY010000267.1, forward strand.
CGCGCAACCTGTTCAACGAGAACTATATCGCCAGCGTCAACGTGACCGGCCTCGCCGCCCCCAACCAGGCTCTGTTCGAGCCGGGCAACGGGCGCGCGGTCTATGTGGGAACAAAGATGACCTTCTGATCCCCTTCGCCGCTCCCGTCGCTCAGCGGTGGGAGCGGCCATCTGGAAAAGTCAGCGCGTGGACGCCCGCGGCGGAAGCGCGATGACGCGGCCGGCGCGCACCTCCTGTTCGATATCCTCCAGGGCACGGCCGGCGCAATCGGGCACGCAGCGCGCGGAAAACCAGATGGCGAGGAGGCTCATGACGCCCGCAAGCGCGAAGATGACTGGATAGCCGACGCTCTGCTCCAATGCCGGAAGGGAGACCAGCGCGAGAAAGCCGAACAGCCAGTTGGATACGGTGGAGAGCGCGATCCCCGCGCCCCGCAGATTGAGGGGAAAGACCTCGGAGGCCACGATCCACGGCACCGGGCCGATGGCAAGGCCGAACGACACCGCGTAAAGCGCGAAGCCCATGAAGGCCAAGACCTGCACATTGGCGGTGCCGATGGCCGCCGCGAGCGCGAGCAGTGCGAGGCTTGCCGCCGCCCCGCCATAGCCGAGATAGAGCAGGCGGCGGCGCCCGAACCGGTCCACGGTCAGCAGGCAGCCGACCATGGCGATCAGATTGAGCACACTGAAGCCGACGACGGTCGCCACCTCCGCGCTCCCCTGTGCCAGCCCGGCATCGGCGAACACGCCGGGCGCATAGCGCATGGCGGCGGCGATGCCCGTCATCTGCTGAAAGAAGAACAGGCCGACACCGGCCCGCAGCGCCGTGCGCGGGCCGGGAAGAAGCAGATCGAGCCAGGTGCCGTAGCGCGAATCCGCCCGGCTCGCCTTGCGGATGGCGGCGGCCATTTGGGCCGGGCGCGGGTCGCGGCTCTTCCAGCCATAGAGGCGGGCGATCAGCAACCCCGCCTCCTTCTCCCGCCCCCCCAGCAACATCATGCGCGGCGTACTCGGCAGCCGCCAGAGCCAGACCAGGAGAATAAGGCCGGGAACCGCCGCGCTCGCGAACAGCAGCCGCCAGTGGTCCGCATGGGCGATGCCGGCGAGATAGGCGGCGAGAACACCGAGGGAATAGGCCAGGGGAAACAGGCCCACCAGCAGGCCGCGCCGCTGCTCGGTGGCACACTCCGCGACATAAGCCGGCGCCATGACGGCGCCGATGCCAATGGCGAGGCCGATGACGAAGCGCCCGAACGCGAACAGGACGAACTCGGACGAGACGGCGCAAAGAACCGGACCGAGCAGGAACAAGCCCGCCGCCCCCATAAGCAGAACCCGCCGGCCGAAGGCGGAGCCGAGCACCGCGCCCACCACCGCGCCGAGCAGCGCCCCGATCGGGACAGTGGTGGCCAGCAGCCCCTCCTCCAGCGCAGCCACGGCAATGTCCCGATGCAAGGGCGCCGTGGTGGCGGTGATGATGCCTTCGTCATAGCCCGTCAGCAGCCCCGCAATGGCCGCGACGCAGGCAATCACATAGATCATGGAGGTCCCCCGCCCCATTTCCCGCAGCGTAGAGACCGCGCGCGGGCGGGCGGCGCAAGAGGCAAATTGCCCTCGCCGGAAATTGATGCGGCAGGGGTGCCACGCGCAAAGCGAGGATTGACGGGAGGCGCCGGCTTGCGTAACGCCTCACATCTTCCTCAACGGACACCGACTGCCCCTGATGGCCGACACCGCGCCGATGGCCGCGCCGAGCGCGCCGCGTATCTCCTTCGTCTCCCTTGGCTGCCCCAAGGCGCTGGTGGACAGCGAGCGCATCGTCACGCGCCTGCGGGCCGAAGGCTATGAGCTGACCAAGACCCATGCGGGCGCCGATCTCGTCATCGTCAATACCTGCGGCTTCCTCGACAGCGCCAAGGCCGAGAGCCTCGCGGCCATCGGCGACGCGCTGGCGGAAAACGGCAAGGTGGTGGTGACCGGCTGCATGGGCGCGGAGCCCGAGCAGATCACGGCCGCCCATCCCGGCGTGCTCGCCGTTACCGGGCCGCAGCAATATGAAAGCGTACTGGCGGCGGTTCACGAGGCGGTGCCGCCGCGTCACGACCCCTTCCTCGATCTCGTGCCAGAGCATGGGGTGAAGCTGACCCCGCGCCACTATGCCTATCTGAAGATTTCGGAAGGCTGCAACAATCGCTGCACCTTCTGCATCATCCCCAAGCTGCGCGGCGATCTGGTGAGCCGGCCGCTGGGCGAGGTGATGCGCGAGGCCGAGCGCCTGGTGAAGGCGGGCGTCAAGGAATTGCTGGTGATCTCGCAGGACACCTCGGCCTATGGCGTGGACCTGAAATATGCCCCGAGCCTGTGGCGCGACCAGGAGCGCGCGACGCGCTTCTTCGACCTGGCGGAGGCGCTGGGCGAACTCGGCGCCTGGGTGCGCCTGCATTATGTTTATCCCTATCCCCATGTGGACCGGGTGATGGACCTCATGTCCGCGGGCAAGGTGCTGCCTTATCTCGACATTCCCTTCCAGCATTCCAACCCGGACGTGCTGCGCCGCATGAAGCGCCCCGCCTCGCAGGAAAAGACGCTGGCGCGCGTGCAGGCCTGGCGCGCGGCGGTGCCGGATCTGACGCTGCGCTCCACCTTCATCGTCGGCTTTCCCGGCGAGAGCGAGGGCGAATTCCAGGACCTGCTGGGGTTCCTTGAGGAGGCGGAACTGGACCGCGTCGGCTGTTTCAAGTTCGAGCCCGTGGCAGGCGCCCCGGCGAATGACATCGCGGCGGCGGTGCCCGACGAGGTGAAGGCGGAGCGCTATGACCGCTTCATGCGCGCCCAGCAGGCCATTTCCGCCCGCCGGCTGAAGAAGAAGGTGGGCACGCGCCAGCAGGTGATCATCGATGCGGTGACCCCCCAGGGCGCCGTCGGCCGCACCAAGGGCGACGCGCCGGAGATTGACGGGCGCGTCCATGTCGCCTCGCGCCGCCCGCTGCGCGTGGGCGAGATTGCGAGCGTGAAGATCGAGGCGGCGGACGCCTATGACCTGCGGGGCACTGCGGTCGGCTTCTGACGCCCTTCGAGGGAAGCCGGATTCCGCACGGGTTCCGTCTCCCCCCGATACGCAAAAAAGGCGCGGACCCGCTCGGGACCGCGCCTTTTTCTTTTTCCGGGACGAAGGCGGGCCGATCAGCCCTCGTCGTCGTCCGAATGCTCGGGCGGGACCAGGCCCTGGAGGCCGGCCAGAAGCTCTTCTTCGGTCATGCGGTCCATGACCACATCGGCATCGTCTCCGGACCCCGACTCGCTGGAGGCGATCATGGGCACGGCCTCGGGTTCGGGCTCGTCCACCTCGGTGTAGCGCTGGAGCGAGTGGATCAGGTCTTCCTTCAGATCCTCGGGGCTCACCGTTTCGTCGGCAATCTCGCGCAGCGCGACGACCGGATTTTTGTCATTGTCGCGGTCCACGGTGATGGGCGAGCCGGACGAAATCATGCGGGCGCGGTGGCCGGCGAGGAGGACCAGCTCGAACCGGTTGTCCACCTTGTCGATGCAATCCTCAACAGTGACACGGGCCATGGACTCGGCACTCCTGGTGCGGGATAATCTTAGGGAGATTTCGGAAGCCGGCCTTACTACCGTAAACAAATTGACCGCGCAACCCCCTATGGCCTCGTTTTCGCTTGCGCTTTCTTGCAGAACGTAGCAAAACGTCCATAAAGACCGACCTTTTAAGAATAACGGTTGTCGCCACCGGTTTAAATGTTGCGGGCCACCCATGATATCAAATGAAAAGATTGCGCTTCTGATCGATGGCGCGAACCTCTACTCGGCAACCAAAGCCCTTGGATTTGATATCGATTATAAGAGACTGTTGAAAGAATTCCAGTCTCGCGGATATCTGCTGCGTGCTTTCTACTATACCACTTTGATTGAGGATCAAGAATATTCCTCGATTAGACCTCTTCTAGACTGGCTCGACTACAACGGATATTCCGTCGTCACGAAGCTCGCGAAGGAGTTCACCGATTCGCAAGGCCGGCGCCGCGTGCGCGGCAACATGGACATCGAGATCGCCGTCGATGCCATGGAGTTGGCCGGGCATGTGGACCACATCATCCTGTTCTCCGGCGATGGCGATTTTCGGTCTCTTGTGGAGGCGCTCCAGCGCAAAGGCATGCGCGTCAGCGTGGTGTCCACCATCCAGACCCAGCCGCCCCTGATCGCCGACGATCTGCGCCGCCAGGCGGACGTGTTCATCGATCTCGTGGATCTTCAGCCCAAAATCGGCCGCGACCCGGGCGAGCGTCAGGGCCGCATGCAGGAGACCCCCCGCTTCCTGGAGCGGCGCGGCACCCCGGCGGAGCCGCACGAGTCCTGAGCGCGTGACCGCGCCTCCTCCCGCGCCCGGCGAACCTGGGCGCGACTGCCCGCTCTGCCCGCGCCTGCGGGATTTCCGAACCGAATGGCGCGCCGCCGAACCCTCCTGGTTCAACGCGCCCGTGCCGGCCTTCGGGCCGGTGGATGCGCGCCTGCTCATCGTCGGCCTGGTGCCCGGCCTGCGCGGCGCGAACCGCACCGGGCGGCCCTTCACCGGCGATTATGCCGGCGACCTGCTCTACGGGACCCTGATCGACTTCGGCTTCGCGGACGGCCCCTATGCGGCGCGGCCCGACGACGGTCTCACCTTGCGCGATGCCCGGATCGTCAATGCGGTGCGCTGCGTGCCGCCCCAGAACAAGCCGCTGCCGGTAGAGATTCGCACCTGCCGCAGCTTCCTGTCCGCCGCCATGGGCGAGATGCCGCGGCTCGAAGCCGTGGTGACGCTGGGCAAGATCGCCCATGATTCCACCGTCACCGCGCTTGGCGCGCGTCCCGCCCATGTGCGCTTCACCCATGGCGGGCGGACACGGATCGGTGCGGTGGAACTGTTCTCCAGCTATCACTGCTCGCGCTACAACACGAATACCGGCGTGCTGACGCCGGACATGTTCCGCGCGGTGTTCGCGCAGGTGCGCGCCTATCTGCGGTGACGCTCCAGGAAGTCCGCGACGGCCTGCGCATGGGTGTCGGGCGGAAACACCGGATAGAAGACGTGCTCGATGGCGCCGTCATTGATGATGAGGGTGATGCGCTTCAGCAGCGTCATGCCGTCCACTGTGAAGGTCGGCAGATTGACCGCCCGCGTGAAGGACAGGCTGCGATCGGACAGGAGCGGGAACGGCAGGTTCAGCCGCGCCGCCGCCTCGCGCTGATAGTCGGTGTCCTGGGTGGAGAGGCCGAAGATGCGGCTCGCGCCCCGCGCCAGCAATTCCTCATGATAGTCGCGAAAGCCGCAGGATTGCGGCGTGCAGCCGCGCGCGCCGGGAATGGCATCCCACCCTTCGGGATTGGGCACGCCCGGCTGGCCGGTGCGCGGATAGCAATAGACCACGGCCCGGCCCGAGACGGCGGAAAGATCCACCATCCGCCCGTCGGTGGCCGGCAGGCGCACGATGGGCAGTTCCAGGCCGGGCAGATGCGCGGCCGCGCCGTCATCCACGGGGGCGGGAAGATCGGCGGGCAGGTCCGTCCAGTCGTTCATGGTCGTAGGCCCTCCGTCAGACTCTTGGTGTCCGGCGCATCTTGCCCGATGGCGGCGCGGCCGGGCAATCGCTGACCGCGCCAGATCGGGCGCCGTCCGGTGTTCTAGCCCTTCTCGCGCATCAGCCGCGCCTTGTCGCGCGACCAGTCGCGTTCCTTCACGGCCTCGCGCTTGTCATGGGTCTTGCGGCCCTTGGCGAGGGCGATCTCCACCTTCGCGCGGCCCTGCTCGTTGAAATAGATCTTGAGCGGCACGACGGTCATGCCGTCGCGCTCCACCGCGTGCGCGAGCCGGCTGATCTGCCGCTTATGCAGCAGCAGTTTGCGCGGCCGGCGCGTCTCGTGGTTGAAGCGGTTGGCCTCCAGATATTCCGGGATGAAGGCATTGTAGAGCCACATCTCGCCGGCCTTGGCGGCGGCATAGCTCTCGGCCACCGTCGCCTTGCCGTTGCGCAGGCTCTTCACCTCGGTCCCGGTCAAGGCGATGCCCGCCTCGAAGGTCTCGCCGATATCGTAATCGAACCTGGCGCGCCGGTTGTCGGCGACCACCTTGCGCGGCAGGTTCTTCTTCTTCTTTTCGCTCATGTCACCAATGCGGAGCGGCGCCCCGCATCTTTCAGTTGGTCAGGCCCGCATGCACCATCGCGCGGGTCACCGCGGCGCGGGACGTCTCGGAGAGCGGCACCATGGGCAGGCGCACGTCTTCCTGAATCCGGCCGAGCGACGCGAGCGCGAACTTCGCGGGCGAGGGATTGGTTTCGATGAACAGGTTGGTGTGAAGCGGCATCAGCTTGTCTTGGATGGCAAGGGCGGCCGCATAATTGCCGGCCAGCGTCGCCTCCTGGAACTGCGCGCACAGGCGCGGTGCCACATTGGCGGTCACGGAAATGCAGCCCACGCCGCCATGGGCGTTGAAGCCGAGCGCGGTCGCGTCCTCGCCCGACATCTGGATGAAGTCCGGCCCGATCTCCTGGCGCTGGAGCGACACGCGCGCGAGATTCGCCGTCGCGTCCTTCACGCCCGCAATATTCTTCAGCTCGAACAGCCGCTTCATGGTCTCGACGCTCATGTCGATCACAGAGCGGCTCGGGATGTTGTAGATGAAGATCGGCAGGCCCATGGCGTCGTTGACCGCCTTGAAGTGCTGATACAGCCCTTCCTGGGTCGGCTTGTTGTAATAAGGGGTCACGACCAGCACCGCGTCCGCCCCGACCTTTTCGGCATGGCGCGCGAAGCCCACGGCCTCCAGCGTGCTGTTGGAGCCGGCGCCGGCGATCACCGGGACGCGGCCCTTGGCCTGGTCCACGCACAACTCAATCACCTTTTCGTGCTCGGAATGGGTCAGGGTCGGGCTTTCGCCAGTGGTCCCCACGGGAACGAGGCCGTGCGTGCCTTCGGCGATCTGCCATTCCACCAGCTCACGGAAGGCTTTCTCGTCCACGGCCCCGTCGCGGAAAGGCGTGACGAGGGCGGTGAAGGAACCGCGAAAGCGCTCCGGGGACGAGGGGGTGGACATGGCCTGTGCCTTGTTTTGATTGACGATGCCGCCGCCAATATGGAGCGGTCGGATCGCATCAGATAAACTGTTGCGGGCGGTTCCGAAAGGGTCGCACCCACAAAGTTTCGCCCGCTTTGCGTGGTCCCTTGACCCCGCTTCGCCACGCGGCTCGTGGCGGAAACGGGGGCGGATGGCCGAGGGGGCTGTCGGCTCTTAGGACTTCATCAATGATGCTGGTCGAGAAATAGGGCGAATTGCGAACCTTGCGCGAGGACCTGTGATGCCCCCTGCCAAGAGCCTGATCTCCCGCACCGCTTTGGCGATCGCTCTCGCCTGCGCCGTGCCGGCGGGCGCCCTCTCGGCCACGCAGGACAGCAAGACGTCCAGCACCCCGCCCAAGCCCGCCGGAAAACCGGCCGCTGCCAAAGACACCAAGAAGACCGACGCCAAGGCCGCACCTAAGCCGGCTGCAAAAGCCACGGCCTCCAAGGGCGCCGCCCCGACGCTGGCCGCCGCCCCTGCCCCCGCCCTGTCCGGCGATCTCTCCACGCTGCGCAGCGCGGTGGTCCTGGCCAAGAATGCCAAGGGGTCCGAGGCGCTCGCGGCGGCGCAGGGACTCAGCGATCCGGTGGCCCGCTCGCTCGTGACCTGGCTGGTGATCCGCAGCGCCCCCAATGATCTGGGCTTCGACGGCATCGCCGCTTTCCTCGCCGACAAGCCGGGCTGGCCCACCCAGACCACTTTGCGCAAGAAAGCCGAGGCGGTTCTCTTCGCCGAGAAGCGCTCGCCCCAGGTGGTGCGCGCCTTCTTCGGCGATCAGGCCCCGCTCACCGGACCCGGCAAGATCGCCCTCGCCCGCGCCTTCGCCGCCTCGGGCGACATGCGCATGGCAAGCGCACTGGCCCGCGACGCCTATCGCACCGACGATCTCTCGGAAACCACAGAGGCGGTTATCCTGAGCGAGTTCGGCACCGCCATTACGCGATCCGACCATAAGGCGCGCGCCGATAAGTTCAGCTATGAGCCCGATCCCGAGCGCGCTTTGCGGGCCGCCTCGCGCGCTGGATCGGACATCGTTGCCCTCACCAAGGCACGTCTCGCCCTCGCGAAGCGCGACTCGAACGGTCCTGCCCTGCTGGCGCAGGTGCCCATGACGCTTTCCAACGATCCCGCCTATCTGTTCGCCAAATCCCAGGCCGCGCGCCGCGCCGACCGCACCAAGGAAGCTGCCCAGGCGCTTTTGGCCGCGCCCGATGATCCGGCGGCGCAGGTGGACACGGACCAATGGTGGATCGAGCGCCGTCTGGTCGCCCGCGAACTCTTGGACGAGGGCGATCCCGCCACCGCCTACAAGGTGGCGGCGGACGCGGCGACCCCGACCGCGGACAATTACCGCTCCGAAGCCTCCTGGACGGCGGGCTGGATCGCCCTGCGCTTCCTCAATCAGCCGAGCGTTGCGGCCAAGCATTTCGCCAATGCCGTCGAAGGCCAGACCAATCCCATCACCCTGTCGCGCGCCGGCTATTGGCTCGGCCGCTCGGCCGAAGCCATGGGCGACATGGGCACGGCGCGGGCGCGCTATGAATCGGCTGCCAAGCACTCCACGACCTATTATGGCCAGCTCTCGCGCCAGCGCCTCGGCTTGCCGCCGGTGGCATTGCGCCGCTCGCCCGACACCACCATGGCGCGCGCCACCTTCGACCGACTGGAGCCGGTTCGGGCCATCAAGCTGCTTTATGCCATCGGCGACCGGGACACGCCGATGACCATCTATTACGACCTCGCCTGGCGGCTGGAGGACAGCGCGCAACTCGCCCTGCTCGCCCAGTTGGCGGAAGCGAACGGCGATGCGCGCGGCGCCCTCGTGGTGGGCAAGGAAAGCGTCTATGAGGGCCACCCCCTCGACGCCCAGGCCTTCCCCACCTTCGGCCTGCCGGCCTATACCCCCATCGGGACGCCGGTGGACAAGGCGATGATCTATGCGGTGGCGCGCCAGGAGAGCCAGTTCAACCCGCGCACCCTCTCCAGCGCCAAGGCCATGGGCTATATGCAGGTGACGCCCGCCGCCGGCCGCGAAGTGTCCAAGCAGACCGGCGCGCCCTATAATGAGGCGCGGCTGATGAGCGACCAGTCCTACAATGTCCAGTTCGGTGCGGCC
>JASBUY010000281.1 GCA_030147645.1 Aquabacter sp.
CGCTCGGCCATGTATTCCGGCCGCATCGAGAGCACGGGGCCGCGCTATTGCCCCTCCATCGAGGACAAGGTGGTGCGCTTCGGCGACCGCGAAGGCCACCAGATCTTCCTGGAGCCCGAGGGGCTGGACGACCCCACGGTCTATCCCAACGGCATCTCCACCTCCTTGCCCGAGGACGTGCAGCGCGCCCTGCTCGCCACCATTCCGGGCCTGGAGCGGGTGGTGGTGATGCGGCCGGGCTATGCCATCGAATATGACCATGTGGACCCGCGCGAGCTTGCCCCCACCTTGGAGGTGAAGCGCGCGCCGGGCCTGTTCCTCGCCGGCCAGATCAACGGCACCACGGGCTATGAGGAGGCGGCGGCCCAGGGCCTGCTCGCCGGGCTCAATGCCGCGCGGCGCGCAGGGGGAGGGGAGGGGGCGGTGATCGATCGCGCCTCCGCCTATCTCGGCGTGATGGTGGACGATCTCGTGACGCGCGGCGTCACCGAGCCCTACCGCATGTTCACCTCGCGCGCCGAATATCGCCTGACGCTGCGCGCCGACAATGCCGACCAGCGCCTGACCCCGCTCGGCCTCTCGCTCGGTCTCGTGGGGGCGGAACGGGCGCGGGCCTTCGCGGAGAAGTCGGCCGCGCTGGAGGCGGCACGGGCGCGCGCGCAGGCGCTGACGCTCACCCCCAATGCGGCGATTGGCTTCGGGCTGCAAATCAACCGCGATGGCCAGCGCCGCAGCGCCTTCGATCTGCTGGCCTATCCCGACATCGACATGCGCGTGATCACGCGGATCTGGCCGGAAATGCGGGATATTTTGCCGGCTATCGCGGAGCAGCTGGAGATCGACGCGAAATATGCCGTCTATCTGGACCGGCAGGCGGCGGACATCGCCACGCTTCGGCGCGACGAGGATCTCGTCCTGCCCGAGGACCTTGCCTATGAGGGCCTCCCGGGCCTGTCCAACGAATTGAAGGCGCGCCTGTCCCGCGTTCGGCCCCGCACCGTGGGGCAAGCCGGGCGCATGGAGGGCATGACCCCGGCCGCCTTGGCGCTTCTCGTCACCCATGCGCGCCGGCGCGGACGGGCGGAACGCGCAGCGGTGTGAATAGCGGGGAAGATCGGGTATTTGAGCGGGAACAAGGCGCCAGCTCTGCGCCGTGAAACGGGAATAAGTCGTGGTAACGGCACATAAAGCGGGGCGTTCCGCCGTCGCGGCGCGTGTTTCACGTGAAACCCTGGACCGCCTGGACCTCCTGGCGGAGCTGCTAACCCATTGGCAAAAAACCATAAATCTCGTCGGCCCGGCCAGTTTGCCAGAGCTGTGGACCCGCCACATCGACGATTCCCTCCAACTCCTCGATCATGTTCCCCCCACCCCCCTTACCTGGACCGACCTCGGTTCCGGCGGCGGGTTTCCGGGATTGGTGGTGGCGGCGGTGCTGGCGGAGCGGGACGGTGCGCTGGTGCATCTGGTGGAGAGCGACACGCGCAAGGCGGCCTTCCTGCGCGAGGCGGCGCGGCGCGCCGGCCTGCCGGTGCGCGTGCATCCTCAACGCATTGAGCAAGCAGCGCCCCCGCTGGCCGCCGGCTGCGACGTGGTCTCGGCGCGCGCGCTCGCGCCGCTGCCGAAACTGCTGGAATTGGCCGCGCCCTTCCTCGCCGCCGGGGCGCTCGGACTATTTCCCAAAGGAAAGGATGCGCAGAGCGAATTGACCGCCGCGCGCAAAGGCTGGACACTCGACGCTGAACTTCGCTCGAGCCGCAGTGATCCCGAAGCCCGGATCCTGCTGGTGCGGCGGGCGACCCCTGCGGCATCCACTCCCGCGCCCGAAACCCCGTGAGGGACCGGGAGCGGCAGCCAATGCGGACATGCGGCACATGACAGATCACGCTTTCACCGCTCCGCTCGCCGGCGCGGGCGCGCCGCGCATCCTGGCGCTGGCGAACCAGAAGGGCGGGGTGGGCAAAACCACCACCGCCATCAATCTCGGCACCGCGCTCGCCGCCATCGGCGAGACCGTGCTGGTGGTGGACCTCGACCCGCAGGGCAATGCCTCCACCGGCCTCGGCATCGACCGCCCCCGGCGCAAGATCACCACCTATGACGTGCTCTATGGCGACGCGACGCTGCTCGAAGCGGTGCAGGAAAGCGGCGTGCCCGGCCTCTATGTCGCCCCCTCCAGCCTCGATCTGTCCGGGTTGGAACTGGAGATTTCCGGCGAGCGCGACCGCTCCTTCCGCTTGCGCAACGCGTTAAAAGCGCTGGCGCAGGATGGCGCCGCGCCGCCTTTCTCCTATGTGCTGGTGGACTGCCCGCCCTCGCTCTCCCTCATCACGGTGAACGCCATGGCGGCGGCCCATGCCATCCTGGTGCCGCTGCAATGCGAATTCTTCGCCCTGGAGGGCCTCTCGCAATTGCTGAAGACCGTGGAGCAGGTGCGCGGCGCGCTGAACCCGGACCTCACCATCCATGGCATCGTGCTCACCATGTATGATGCCCGCAACAATCTCTCGGACCAG
>JASBUY010000284.1 GCA_030147645.1 Aquabacter sp.
GTCCGCTGCGTAACCACTCCGCCACGTGGCCTCATGAGCCGGGTTGTTAAAGCACCGTAGATATTTGTGCAAGGCCGGCCCCGGACCGGTCCCGGGCGCCTGGAAGCGGAGCCCTGGGCCGAGGGCAGAACCCATTGCGAAAGCGTGCTCGCGCGACGCATTTGCCCGGCAGAGCCGGCCGCCCTGGCCCGACACAGCGCGATGCGCCCTGCGCGGACAGCCAGCGGGCGCGGCGCAGGCCCGGCCGACTCATGGCGGAAAGGCGGCGAGCCTGAGGTATTGTGGTGGCTCCAGGGGATCGGCCAATTATTACGTGGGTTCGTGACTTGAGGACGTCGCAACCGCCAGCTAGGCAGTCGCATCGCTCCGCGCGGGGGCGATGATTCAGGAGGAAGTCCGATGAAAATGCGCACCCTGATTGCCGCCGGCGCCGTGGCGCTGATGCCCACCCTGGCGTTCGCGGCCGATCCGATCCTGGCCGTCGGCTTCGTGGTGAAGAACGAGATGAAGGCGAAGGTCTCGGCCGTCGACGAGAAGAACCGCACCTTCACGCTGGTTGGCCCCGAGGGGAACTGGGTGGTCCTGAAGGCCGGCCCGGAAATGCAGAATTTCCCGCAGATCAAGGTCGGTGACACCGTGACCGCCGCCATGGAGCAGGTCACCGAAATCACCGTCGTGCAGCCCAATGACGGCACGCCGCTGCCCACCGACGCCCAGACCCTGGATTCCGCTCCCAAGGGCGCCAAGCCCGGCGTGATCGTGACCGACCGTCGCGAGATCGCCGCCTCGATCACCAAGATCGACGCCGCCACCCGCACCGTGACCCTCCAGGGCCCCATGGGCAATTCCGTGGACATCAAAGTTCCCGGCGACCAGGACGGCTTCAAGAAGCTCGGCGTGGGCGACAAGGTGATCTTCCGTCAGGTGACCGTGGCCGGCATCGCCGACACCGGCAGCAAGTGAGTTTGACGGCGGGGGGCACGTCTCCCCGCCGATTCCTTGCCCGCGTGGCAAGGGAAGGGGCATGCTGTGTCCTGCGGGAAGCAGGTCGGCCGCATCGCAGTGGCGCACCCCGTCCAGCGGCCTTCAGCCGCTTGCAAATGCTCCGCCGCTGTGGCTCTTGACCCTGGAATGGCTCAAAGCGGGCAAGGCCGGAGGGGCTCCGATGATCGATTTCGCCGAGTTGCGTCGTGGCATGGTGGATGGACAGGTCCGCACCAACGATGTGACCGATCTCCGAATCGTCGAGGCGATGATGGAGATCCCGCGCGAGCGGTTCGTGCCCGAAGCCTTGCGGTCCCTCGCTTATATCGATGACGATCTGATCGTCCGCCAGCCGTCCGCGAGCGGCCCGGCGCGCTATATTCTCGAGCCGATGGTGCTCGCGAAGCTCCTTCAGATCGCGGATGTGCAGCCCACCGATCTCGTCCTCACCATCGGTGCCGCCACCGGCTACAGCGCGGCGCTCCTGGCGCGTCTGAGCGGGCAGGTGGTCTCGGTGGAGGACGATGCGGATCTCATCGCCGCCGCCAATTCCGCCCTGGCCGACGTGGGCGCCGCCAACGTCGCCACCTTCCAGGGTCCGCTCACGGCGGGCTGGGCCGGCGAAGCGCCCTACGACATTATTTTCCTGAACGGCTCCATCGAAGACGTGCCGGATGCGCTTGTCGCGCAATTGAAGGATGGCGGCCGGCTGGTCGGCGTGAAGGGCAAGGGTGGCGCGGGCCGTGCCATCGTCCTCACCAAGGTCGGCTCAGCGCCGTCCGAGGTCTCGGCCTTCAACGCCGCGGCGCCGGCTCTGCCGGGTTTTGAGGCGCCGCCGCGCTTCACTTTCTGATCGGGCGCGCGCGGGGGCGCTGTGGCTGATCTGCCGCGGTTAACATAAAAGCTACTTTTGCCCGAACCGGTCGGTTCCCTCCGCCGAACCGGATGGCTATGGTCCGGTTAGCGTGCTGAGCTGGGCGGATCAGCAACTTTCTGTTTGCGTGGGTCGGGGAGAGGTGCATGTCCCTTTCGGCGCGGTTTAACCTGCGCGTCAATGTATTCGCTTCCATGGCTGCGGTTGCGCTTTTCGCGCTGCCGGCCGGAGCGAGTGCGCAGTCGCTCGATGCCGCCCTTGCGGCGGCCTATATCAACAATCCTTCCTTGAATTCGCAGCGTGCCGGCACCCGTGCCGTGGACGAGAACGTGTCCCAGGCGCTGTCGGGATACCGGCCGAACGTCACGGCCGGCGCCAGCGTCGGGACCCAATATTCGCGCTACAGCGCCGGCGGCGTCAGCACCAACGGAACGCTCGCCCCGCGCGCCTTCAACCTCACGGTGACGCAGACCATCTTCAACGGCTTCCTGACCGCCAACACGACGCGCCAGGCCGAGTCGCAGGTGAAGGGGTCCCGCGAGACCTTGCGCAACACCGAACAGACGGTGCTGCTCAACGGCGTTACCGCCTATATGAACGTGATCCAGGGCGTCGCGCTGCTGGAGCTTCAGAACCAGAACCTGGCCTCGCTCCAGCAGGAACTGCGGGCAACCCGCGACCGCTTCAATGTGGGCGAGGTGACGCGGACCGACGTAGCGCAGGCCGAGGCGCGAGTCGCCGAGGCGCAATATGAAGTCGCCCAGGCGGTCGCGAATCTCTCCTCCTATCGCGCGGTCTACCGTCAGGTGATCGGCCAGGACCCGGGCAAGCTCACGCCTCCGGGCTATGGCATCGAGCGGCGCATTCCGGGCAATCTCGACCAAGTGATCCGCACGTCCATCCAGCAGCATCCTGCGGTGATGGCGTCGCAATATGCTGTGGACGCGGCCAATTTCCAGGTGCGCATGGCGGAGAGCAATCTTGCTCCGGTGCTCAGCGCGACCGGTCAGCTGTCCAACAGCTACGACCAGTCCGGTACGGTCGACTCCCAGACCGGCGCCAGCGTGATGCTGAACCTCTCGGTGCCCATCTATCAGGGCGGTGCCGAATATTCCGCCATCCGTCAGGCCAAGGAATATCTGTCCCAGGCCCGGATCGAGGTGGATGTGAACCGCGATCAGGTGCGCACCCAGGCGGTTCAGTATTGGGGCTCCCTGGTTGCCGCCAAGGCGCAGATCGAATCGGCCCAGGCGCAGGTCGCCGCCAACACGCTCGCCCTCGAAGGCGTGCGTGAGGAATGGCGGGTCGGCCAGCGCACCACGACCGACGTGCTGAACGCGCAGACCGACCTCACCAATTCCAAGTCGGCCCTGGTCGTGGCCCAGCGGGACCGCGTGGTGGCGGCCTATTCGCTGATCTCCACGCTCGGCCAGCTGGATGCCGTGGCGCTCGGCCTCAAAGTGCCGGTCTATGACCCCAAGGTGCACTATCATCAGGTGCGCGACAGCTGGGCCGGCGTGCGCACCCCCGACGGAAAGTAGGGGAAACGGTGCGGATGCGGCCTTTGCCGCATCCGAACGCCGGTGCGATACTCGAATCATGGGTGTGATTCTGGCGTTCCGGCCCAATCGCGGCGTGCCGCGCGGGTAACGGAGCGTCTTCGACCGGGGTCGGGACATGGCGGCGAGCGCGAAACCTTCCGAGTCGTCCATGGACGACATCCTCGCCTCGATCCGTCGGATCATCTCAGACGACGATCCCTCGCCCCGCCCGCAGCCCGCGCGTCCGCCCGAGCGTGCGCCCGCCCGCAGCCGCGAGGCCGCGCCCTCCCAGGACCGTTCTGCTCCCCAGCCCGCCCCGCGCGCGCCTGAGCGTCCGCTCTCTTATGCGCCCCGCCGAGCCGCCGCTCCCTATGCGGCACCCCATGGAGCCGGCGCCAACGGATCGGCGCATCTGGCGGGCCGGACCTCGGGCGTGGCCGATCCCTGGATCGAACGGCCCATTTCCGGCGCCTTGGGCGATGCCTTTGACGGCTTCGAGCGGGACGTCCCACCCGCGGCCAGCTATGCGCCCACTCATTCCTCCGAGGCGCAGAGCGATTTCGATCCTGTCCCCGTTCGGGAGTCCCTGCGCGAGGCGGCGCCGAGCTATCCGGACGAGGCGTACCATCCGCAGAGCTACGATCCCGCGCCCCAGCCCCAGCCGCGCCGCAAGGATTTGCTGGCGCCGGAAGTCGATGCCGCTGTGGCCGCGGCGTTCGGAACGCTCGGGGACCTCGTGGTGCCGGCCCATGAGCGCACCCTTGAGGGGCTGGTGAAGGAAATGTTGCGTCCCATGCTGAAGACATGGCTCGACGACAATCTTCCCCGCCTCGTCGAGGATCTGGTGCGCCAGGAGATCGAGCGGATTTCCCGCCAGTCCCGCTGATCGCACGCTCCTGCCCCTGTTGGGGGCCCATGGAACTGCAGGGCGCCGCGCAGCGTCAAAGTCGCAGAGCCGGTTGACGGCATGCGGAGCGACCGGCTTTAACGCGGCTCACGTTTTTTCTGGCCGCGTCACCGGCCGGCCGCGGAGCGATCGATATGCTGGACAAGGTGTTTGAACCCGCAACCGTCGAGGCGCGTATTTCGGCGGCCTGGGAGGCGTCGGGCGCCTTCCGCTGCGGGCGTCCCGAGCGCGCGGATGCGCCGGGCTTCTC
>JASBUY010000310.1 GCA_030147645.1 Aquabacter sp.
GACAAGAAGGACCGGCAGTTCGCCGCCATCGTCGAGACCGCCATCCGCCATGACAAGCCGGTGCGCATTGGCGCCAATTGGGGCTCGCTGGACAGCGACCTGCTAACCCGGCTCATGGACGAGAATGCCAGGCTCCCCAAGCCTGCCGAGGCGCGGGCGGTGACGCGCGAGGCGCTGGTGCGCTCGGCCCTGCTCTCCGCCGCGCTCGCCGAGGAGATCGGCCTGCCGCGCAACCGCATCATCCTGTCCGCCAAGGTCTCGGCGGTGCAGGATTTGATCGCGGTCTATTCGGAACTCTCGCGCCGCTCGGACTATGCATTGCATCTCGGCCTCACAGAGGCCGGCATGGGCTCCAAGGGCATCGTCGCTTCCACCGCCGCCATGGGCGTGGTGCTCCAGGCCGGCATCGGGGACACGATCCGCGTCTCCCTCACCCCCGAGCCCAACGGCGACCGGACCCGCGAAGTGCAGGTGGCGCAGGAAATCCTCCAGACCATGGGCCTTCGGACCTTCGTGCCCTTGGTCGCCGCCTGCCCCGGCTGCGGGCGCACCACCAGCACCGTCTTCCAGGAACTGGCGCAAAGCGTGCAGGACATGATCCGCGAGCGCATGCCGGAATGGAAAAAATCCTATCCCGGCGTGGAAGCGCTGAATGTCGCGGTGATGGGTTGCATCGTGAACGGGCCGGGCGAAAGCAAGCATGCCGACATCGGCATCTCGCTGCCCGGCACCGGCGAGACCCCCTCCGCCCCCGTCTTCATCGACGGCAAGAAGGCCGTCACCTTGCGCGGGCCGAACATCCAGCAGGAATTCCGCGCCCTTGTGGAAGACTATGTGGAGAAGCGCTTCGGCGTGGGCGCCAAAGGGGCAGACGCGGCGGAATAGGATCTTCCCGCCGCGCGCCGACACCCTGAAAGCTCAATACGGGAAGAACGGTCCGCCCCAGGGGCCGTAATCGAACCCGCCATAATCCAGCATGAGCGGATCTTCCGCGATCGGCGCGTTTGCCGCCATGTCGGTCATGCGCTGCTGGTATCGCGCCTGCTGATACAGGCCGTAATTGTCCTCGGTGCCGTAATAGATGCAGTTGCAGCCGGCCGGATCGGCATAGAGGTAGAAGGTCTGTCCCTTCTGGGTCTGGCGCACAAAGGTCTTGGGCGGAAGCGCATTCATGGATGCGACCTTGGCCGGGGTATCGGCAAGGCGCGTGTGAAAGCCGGCCGTCGCCAGCGCATTCTGCTTTTCCTGCGCCGTGGTGGAGCAGCCGGCCGCAGCGAGGGTCAGGGTCGCCGCGAACAGGACAAACGTGATCTTCATCGGCAAAAGTCTCGGTTCACGATGAGCCTAGCGCATTTATCACCGACGGTGACATGGGCGCGCATGAATAAAAAACCTATCTTGAACGGGGCCAAGCGCGTTGGATTCGTGCTCTACCTTGCCGGGGGCGGCTCCGGTGATCGCGTCGGTCCGCGTCGCTTCACGCCGCCGCCTTTCTCCTGCCTTTTCGCGACGCCATCACTGCCGTCATTGACGTAAGGAGAGGCCCATATGAAGCATTTGCCGCTTGCCGCCTTCGCTGCCGCCCTGTGCTTGGCGTCCCCCCTGGCCGCGCAGGAGACGACGACCAGCCCGCTCCAAGTCTCGCCTGGCGCCTATCAAGCGGACCCGGGCCATACCCGCGTGACCTGGAGCGTCAAGCATCTCGGCTTTTCCACTTATAGCGGCATCCTCCCCGCCATCACCGGCACGCTGACGCTGGACGCGAAGACGCCCACGGCGAGCCGGGTGGAAGTGACCATTCCCATGGACAAGGTGGGCACGCTCGATGCCGCGCTGGACAATACGCTGAAGGCGCCCGACTTCTTCGATGTGGCGAAATTCCCCACCGCCACTTTCACGTCCACCCGCATCGAGGCGACCGGCCGCAAGGCGCGCATCACGGGCAACCTGACTCTGCGGGGCGTCACCAAGCCGGTCACCCTGGACGCGACTTTCAATCAGGCCGGAATCGGGCCGGTCGACAAGGTCTACACGGTCGGCTTCGACGCGACCGCGAAGATCAAGCGCTCGGATTTCGGCATGACCGCCTATTTGCCCATGCTCGGCGACGAGGTGGAGCTTCGCATCGAGGCCGAGTTCAAGAAGAAATAGCTCAGCCCACCGTCCGGCGATCCTCGATCGTCTTGGCATCCTCGCCCAAGGTGCCGGGCGTCACCAGGCTGAGGCGCCCGCGCAGCTTGGTGGCGGCCCGCAGATCATCGAGCAGCGCGTCCTGAGAGAGGCCGGCGGCGTCGGTAACTTCCACTTCCAGCACCATGTCGTCGCTGGTGCCGTCGTTGGTTACGACGAGGCGGGCCTTCGCGACGGCCGGGTGTTTCTTCACCGCCGCGCTCACCTGGACGGGGTGGACGAACATGCCGCGGATCTTGGTCACCTGGTCCGCGCGCCCCATCCACCCGCGCAGCCGGGCATTGGTGCGCCCGCAGGGGCTGAGGCCGGGCATGATGGCGGACAGATCCCCCGTGGCGAAGCGGACGAGGGGATAGTCCGCCTCCAGCAGGGTGACCACGACTTCTCCCAGCTCGCCCTCGGTCTCCACCGGATCGCCGGTGCCAGGACGCAGGATTTCGACGATGACATGCTCGTCGAGGATCATCCCCTCCTCGGCCTCGCTCTCATAGGCGACAAGGCCGAGATCGGCGGACCCATAACTCTGGCGGGCCACGATGCCGGCCTCGCGGAAGGCGGCGCGTTGGGCGGGAAGGAAAGCTTCGCCGGTCACAAGCGCTTTTGTGAGGGAAGAGATGTCGGTGCCCTCCTCCCGCGCCTTGTCCACGAGGATCTTCAGGAAGGACGGCGTGCCGGCATAGCCGTGGGGACGAATGTCCGCGATGGCGCGCAATTGCAGGTCGGTCTGGCCGACGCCGGCAGGTATGACCGCGCAGCCGAGCGCATGGGCGCCACCCTCCATCATGGAGCCCGCGGGGGTCAGGTGATAGGAGAAGGTATTGTGCAGGATTTCGCCCGCGCGGAAGCCGCAGGCGAACAAGGCGCGGGCGAAGCGCCAATAATCGGGGCGCCGGCCTTCCGGATCATAAATCGGCCCCGGCGACATGAAGATGCGGGCAAGGTCACCCGGCTTCGTCCCGTTCAGGCCGCCAAAGGGGAGACTTTTGGGCTGAAGGATGGGCAAGTCCGACTTGCGGGTGACGGGCAGCCTC
>JASBUY010000324.1 GCA_030147645.1 Aquabacter sp.
CGCTCGCAGCACCAGGACATCCTGGACACCATCCGCACCACCAAGGAGCTCTCCAAGGAGACCACCGAGAAGCTGGTGAAGGCCCTCGACGCCTTCTCCAAGAGCTTCGCCTGAGGTCGGCCTTGAAGCCATCCAAGTGAAAGGGCGGGTGCGATGCCGAGCCTGAAAGACCTACGTAACCGCATCGCCTCGGTGAAGGCGACGCAGAAGATCACCAAGGCGATGCAGATGGTCGCCGCGGCGAAGCTGCGTCGCGCCCAGACGGCCGCGGAAGCCGCCCGGCCGTTCGCCGAGCGCATGGAACAGGTGCTGGGGAATCTCGCCTCCGGCATCACCACCAGCGCGGACACGCCGCGCCTCCTGGCCGGCACCGGCAGCGATCAGCGCCATCTGCTGATCGTCTGCACCTCGGAGCGCGGCCTGTGCGGTGCGTTCAACACGTCCATCGTGCGTCTGGTGCGCGAGCGCGCCAATTCGCTGATGGCGCAGGGCAAGACGGTGGAATTCTTCTGCGTTGGCCGGAAGGGCTACGACCAGATCCGCCGCGTCTACCCCAAGCAGATCGTCGAGTTCGTCGATCTGCGCGCCGTGCGCACGCTGGGCTACACCAATGCCCACGACATCGCGGACAAAGTGATCGCCCTGTTCGACAAGGGCAGCTTCGACGTGGCCACCCTGTTCTATTCGCACTTCAAGAACGTGGTGACGCAGACCCCGACCGCCCAGCAGGTCATTCCCGCCGTCTTTGAGCAGAAGGCGGCCGGCGAAGCGGTTCCCTACGATTACGAGCCTGAGGAAAGCGAAATCCTCGCGGACCTCCTGCCGCGGAACATCGCGGTCCAGGTATTCCGGGCGCTCCTGGAGAACCAGGCGTCCTTCTATGGCGCGCAGATGAGCGCCATGGACAATGCGACGCGCAATGCGGGCGACATGATCAAGAAGCAGACGCTGGTCTACAACCGGACCCGTCAGGCCATGATCACGAAGGAACTCATCGAAATCATCTCCGGCGCCGAAGCGCTCTGACAGCAGCGCGGACGAGGATAAAGGACGACGAACATGGCGAACCCCACCGGACGCATCACCCAGGTCATCGGCGCCGTCGTCGACGTGCAGTTCGACGCGCACCTGCCGGAAATCCTGAACGCGCTGGAAACCAGCAACCAGGGCAACCGCCTGGTTCTGGAAGTGGCCCAGCATCTCGGCGAGAACACCGTGCGCACCATCGCCATGGACTCGACCGAAGGTCTGGTGCGCGGCCAGGCGGTGGAAGACACCGGCGGCCCCATCCTGGTGCCGGTGGGCGAAGCCACCCTCGGGCGCATCATGAACGTCATCGGCGAGCCGGTGGACGAACTTGGCCCGGTGGTGGGTGAGGCCAAGCGCGCCATCCATCAGCCGGCCCCCTCCTATGCGGAACAGTCCACCGAAGCCGAGATGCTCGTCACCGGCATCAAGGTGGTGGACCTCCTCGCCCCCTATTCCAAGGGCGGCAAGATCGGCCTGTTCGGCGGCGCGGGCGTCGGCAAGACCGTGCTGATCATGGAGCTGATCAACAATATCGCGAAGGCGCACGGCGGTTATTCCGTGTTCGCCGGCGTGGGCGAGCGCACCCGTGAGGGCAACGATCTCTATCACGAGATGATCGAGTCCAAGGTGAACGTGGATCCGCATGAGCACAACGGCTCCTCCGCCGGCTCCAAGTGCGCGCTGGTCTATGGCCAGATGAACGAGCCCCCGGGCGCCCGCGCCCGCGTCGCGCTGACCGGCCTCACCGTCGCCGAGCATTTCCGCGACCAGGGCCAGGACGTGCTGTTCTTCGTGGACAACATCTTCCGCTTCACCCAGGCCGGCTCGGAAGTGTCGGCGCTGCTCGGCCGCATCCCCTCGGCGGTGGGCTATCAGCCGACGCTCGCCACCGACATGGGCGCGCTCCAGGAGCGCATCACCACCACCACCAAGGGCTCGATCACCTCGGTGCAGGCCATCTACGTGCCGGCCGACGACCTGACCGACCCGGCGCCCGCCGCCTCCTTCGCCCATCTGGACGCGACCACCGTGCTCTCGCGCTCCATCGCGGAAAAGGGCATCTATCCGGCGGTGGACCCGCTGGACTCCACCTCGCGCATCCTCTCCCCGCTGGTGATCGGCGAGGAGCACTACAATGTCGCCCGCCAGGTGCAGCAGACGCTGCAGCGCTACAAGGCGCTTCAGGACATCATCGCCATCCTGGGCATGGACGAGCTCTCCGAAGAGGACAAGCTCACCGTGGCCCGCGCCCGCAAGATCGAGCGCTTCCTCTCCCAGCCCTTCCACGTGGCTGAGGTGTTCACCGGTTCGC
>JASBUY010000337.1 GCA_030147645.1 Aquabacter sp.
CACAACCCTTCGACCAGCGCGCCGCCCGACGAGACATTGCGCACGATCGCTTCATAGCTATAGCCGCCGCTCGTCACTTCGATCGTCCGCAGGATATGCCGCCGCGGCGCCCGGGCGCTCTTGTATCCGCGGGCGACGACCCGCCCGTCATCCACGCCCGCGCTTATGGGGAGGTGGATGTCCGCCAACGTCCCGATGCGGAGACAGCCATGTCCATCTTCCATCCCGTTCCGGCGGCGTCATGACCGACGCCCGCATCGAGACCGGCCGCACCGGCCGCCTGCTCTATGGCCGCGTGCGGCCCAATGAGGATCTGGTGGGCGCCATCGAGGCGCTGTGCCGCGACCACGCCATTGCGTCCGCCCTGGTGCGGGGCAGCCTCGGCAGCCTCACCGAGGCGCGGCTGGAGACGCTGGAGGGACGGCAGATCCTCGTTTCCGGGGCCGCCGTGGAGACGCTGACCCTGGCGGGCGAAGTGCGCGCGGGGCGGGCCGAATTGTCCGGCACGGTCTCGGACGCGCAGGGCCGCGTTTTCGGCGGGCGTTTCGTGCCCGGCGGCAACCCGGTCTGCGTCACCTTCGAGGTGGCCATTGAGGAATGGATTGCGGACCCGCTTTGAGCGGCGCCGCGCACAGGGAGAGACAGAGTGCTTCAGAACGCAAGCGTCCTGGTGACGGGCGGTGCCTCCGGCATCGGCCTCGCGCTGGCGGATTATCTTCTGGCCGAAGGCTGGCGGGTCATCGTGGCGGATATCGCGGCCTCCGCGCTGGAAGCGGCCCGCGAAGCGCTCGCCGCGCACGGCGAGAAGGCCCATTTCATCGCGCTGGATGTGACCAAGGAAGCCGAGGTTGAGCGCGCCATCGCGGAGGCCGAGCGCAACTTCGGTCCCATCAAGGGCGTGGTGAACAGCGCCGGCATCGCCCGGGACATCCCCGCTTTGGAGACCTCGGCGGAACTGTTCCGAACCATCCTCGACATCAATCTCGTGGGCACCTTTCTGGTCTGCCGCGAAGCGGCCAAGGCGATGCTCGCCAATGGCGGCGGGTCCATCGTCAACATCGCCTCCATCTCCGGCCAGCGCGGGAATCTGGGGCGTGTGGCCTATGGGTCGTCCAAGGCGGGCGTGATCCAGCTGACAAAGGTGATGGCGGTGGAACTCGCCACCTCCGGCATCCGCGTGAACGCCATCGCGCCCGGCCCGGTGGAGACCCCGCTGCTGAAGGAATTGCTGACGCCCGAGAGCCGCGCCGCCTGGATGGGGGTGGTGCCCATGCGCCGCGCGGGCACGCCGGAGGAAATGGCCGGCACCGTGGCCTTCCTGCTGGACGGCACGAAGTCCGGCTTCGTGACCGGCCAGACCATCGGCATCGATGGCGGCTTCGGCGCGGGCGGACTGATCAACCCATAGAGCTTCGACCTCAGGAGCAAGTCCCGATTCGGATCAGGCGCGAAACGGATTTTCGCGCTCCGCGCGTTGCGGCGCGCCCGGCGCTGGCCCATTCTGTCGGGACCCGGCGCAGCGCAACGCGGCCCGGTCCGGCAAATGCGGAATGGCGCATGGAGCGAGCGGACCTTCGGCGATGGGCACGCACAGGGGCGCTGAAGGGCGCTATTCTGGGCGAACGCCTCGCGCCGCTCGCCCGCGCGGTGAGAGCGTCGGGTCGCGGCGCCTTGAACCTCGTGCTTCCGCCCACCTGCCTCTCCTGCCGGGCCATTGTGGATGATGCCGGCGGCCTGTGCGGCCCCTGCTGGGGCCGCCTCACCCTGATCGCGCCGCCGGTCTGCGAGCGGCTCGGAACGCCGCTGCCCTATGCGCCGGCCGGCGAACCTTTGCTCTCTGCGGAAGCCCTCGCCGACCCTCCCGCGTTCGACCGCGCCCGTGCCGCGGTGCTGTTCGGCGATGTCAGCCGGGATATGGTTCATCAGCTGAAATATGGCGACCGGCTCGATCTCGCCCGTCCCATGGCGCGACTGATGCGACAGGCCGGCGCGGCCCTGCTGGCGGAGGCCGACCTCATCGTTCCGGTTCCCCTCCATGTGCTGCGGCTCTGGCGGCGGCGGTTCAACCAGGCAGCGCTGCTCGCCGGCCATGTCGGGCGTGCAACCGGCCGTCCCGTAGCGGTTGAAGCCCTCAGGCGGACGCGGGCGACCGTGTCGCAGGTCAATCTCAGCCGGGTGGAGCGGCACGCCAATGTGTCGGGCGCCTTCGCCGTGCCGCCGGCCCAGGAGGGCAAGATTGCCGGCCGGCGCATCTTGTTGATCGATGATGTGTTTACCAGCGGCGCAACCCTGGATGCGTGTGCCCGCGCGCTGCGCAGGGCCGGCGCCAGCCATGTGGACTGTGTTACCTTCGCCAGGGTTGTCGAACGGCCTTAAGACGACTTATTATGCAACAGTTCGGTGACGGCGCTTTGCCCTGTCCCGCCGAGGCTTGCATGAAATCGATCACGATCTACACAAAGAGTTGGTGCTCCTATTGCCATGCTGCAAAAGAGCTTTTGCGCCGCAAAGGGTGGACCTTCACTGAAATTGACGTCACCACCGACCCGGCTGGACAGAAGGCCATGAGCGAACGGGCGGGCGGGCGCACCAGCGTACCGCAGATCTTCTTTGACGATGAGCATATCGGCGGCTGCGACGACCTTTACGCCCTGGAGCGCGCGGGCCAACTGGACGCCCTCGCCGCCGCCTGAGCGGGCCTTCACCCTGAAAAGAGGCGGGAGGCGCGGCCGCGCTTGCCCGAGCGGCGGACGGCGCTCCTGAGCCTCGGCGCGGCTTGCATTGCCGGGGCGTTCCGTGAGATGGGCTGAAGTGCCTTCTCCTTTCTGCGAGCGAGTTTCCATGAGCACCTCCCCCGAGACGTTGCGCGTGGCGCTGGTCCAGATGCGCAGCGGCCGTTCGGTCGCCGGCAATATCGAGAGCGCCGCCGCGCTGATTCGGGAGGCGGCCCAGGGCGGCGCGCGCTATGTGCAGACCCCCGAAACCACCAACCTCATGGAACTGGATCGCGCCGTCCTGTTCGAGCAGTTGCGCGAGGAGGAGGACGACACCGCCCTCGCCGCCTTCCGCGACCTCGCCCGCACGCTCAAGATTCATCTCCATGTGGGCTCGCTCGCCATCAAGGTGTCCGAGGCCCGCGCCGCCAATCGCGGCTTCCTGATTTCCCCCGAGGGCGACATCGCCGCCCGCTACGACAAGATCCACATGTTCGACGTGGATCTCGGCCAGGGCGAGAGCTACCGCGAATCCACCGCCTACAAGGCGGGCGAGAAGGCGGTGATGGCTGGCGTCGACGGCATCCAGGTCGGCCTGTCCATCTGCTACGACCTGCGCTTCCCGGCTCTGTACCGGGCACTCGCGGAAGGCGGCGCCAGCGTGCTCACCGTCCCCTCCGCGTTTACCCGCCCGACAGGAGAGGCCCATTGGCATGTCCTCACGCGGGCGCGCGCCATCGAGAACGGAGCCTATGTGCTCGCCGCCGCACAGGGCGGACGCCATGAGAATGGCCGTGAAACCTATGGCCATTCCCTCGTGGTGGACCCCTGGGGCCGCGTGATTGCCGAAGGCGGGACCGATCCCGGCGTCATCTTCGCGGAACTGGACCTCAAGGAAGTGGAAGCGGCGCGTCGGCGCATTCCTTCGCTCCGCCATGGCCGCCGGTTCGAAGTGGGCGAGGGCACGCACGGGTCGCACCTGCATGTGGTGGGGAGCCCCAGTTGATCCGCTATTCCCTGCGCTGCGCCAACGCGCACGGCTTTGAAAGCTGGTTTGCCTCTTCAGAGAGCTACGACCGCCAGCGGTCCCTCTCCCTCGTCACCTGCCCCATCTGCGGGACGGCCGAGGTGGAGAAGACCATCATGGCCCCGGCGGTCGCCCGGACCGACAAGGGGCGTACCCGCCCTGCCGACGCCGAAAGCGAGCCCGCTCCCGCGCCGGCCGCGCCCGTTGCCATGATGGGCGAGGGCGAAGGGGAATTGCGGCGGCTGCTGCGCGAATTGAAGGAGCACGTCACCCGCAACGCGGACTATGTGGGGGACGAATTCGCGGATCTCGCCCGCAAGATGCACGAGGGCGAACTGGAGCATCGCTCCATCTATGGCGAGGCGACGCCCGACGAAGTGAAGGCGCTGCGCGAGGACGAGGTGGAGGTTTTCCCCCTCCCCCTGCTGCCCGACGACCGCAACTGACGCCGCCCCTCGGCGCGGATCAGCCCGGAATGGCCGCCAGGAAGTAATTGACGTCGAGGTCGCCCGAGAGCGACCAGCGCCCCGCCAGCGGATCGAAGGAGAGGCCCGCGCGCTCGGTGACCTCAAGTCCCGCCGCGACCAGCACGGCCTCGAACTCGTCCGGGGTCACGAACTTGTCCCAGCTATGGGTGCCGCGCGGCAGCCAGCGCAGCACATACTCCGCGCCCACGATGGCGAGCGCGAAGCTCTTGGCCGTGCGGTTGAGGGTGGAACCGAGGAACAGCCCGTTGGGCGCCACCAGCCGCCCGGCCTGGCGCACGAACAGGGCGACATCCGCCACATGCTCCACCACTTCGAGCGCCAGCACCACATCGAACGTCTCGCCCGCCGCGACGAGGTCTTCCGCCGGCACGGCCCGGTAGTCGATGGACAGGCCGGAGGCCTGCGCATGAAGGCGCGCCACGTCCACATTGC
>JASBUY010000339.1 GCA_030147645.1 Aquabacter sp.
TACAACCACCAGCGGCCCCATGCCGCCCATGGCGGACGGCCGCCCGCCGTGGTCTACTTGAACGCCACCGAAACCGATCAGCTGGCACAGAGAGTAGCTTAAACCCGCCGGATATCTGTCCAAGGATCGGGGAGTAGCTCATTAGCACTGGACCAACCCTGTCAGGTACGGCGCGTTGCAGGCCTGATTGGATGGCTGATTAGCCTGTCGGATGATCCTTTGCGCCCCCTCCCGGTACGCCAACAATCTTGACGGTGACGGCCACCTCGATCCACCCGAGTGGAAACCGCCGATTTTTGCAGAACGATAATCGAATTTTACCCTGAGAAGCCGCGGTGCGCCAGTTCTCGGCTCAGCGTATCAAGGCCGGAGTAAGCACGGGGCCAGTTCGTGGCAGAGCGGCATAATCTATGGATTTTATTAGACCGTCCATCAGCGGCTTTCCCGCCCGCTGGCGCGCCGTAGTGGCGTCCAGCTGCGGGAGAGCGCATCTCTTTGTCCGCATAGGCCTTTCTGCATATGAGCGTCGCGAGCACTTATCTCTGGTACATCCCCAATGACACCAAGGCCGGCCATCGCGGCGATGATGGTGGGGCCGACCATAACAGCCTCGCGACCCTCACGCGTCAGGCCCGCGCCATTGAAGAGAATGGTTGGACAGGGGCGCTCATCGGCACCGGCTGGGGGCGGCCGGATACGTTCACGCTGGGCACGGCGCTCGCGGCGCAGACCCGAACGTTCCAGCCTTTGATCGCCATCCGCCCCGGCTATTGGCAACCCGCCCATTTCGCCGCCGCCGCCGCGACGCTGGATCATCTGAGCGGGGGCCGCGTTCGCATCAACATCGTCTCGGGGTCGGACCACCTGGACGCTTATGGCGACACGCAGACGGACCCCGCCGCGCGCTATGAGCGCACCCGCGAATTCATGCGCCTGGTGCGCCGGCTGTGGACGCAGGAGGATGTGACCTTCGCCGGCACGCACTACCAGGTGGCCCATTCCACCGTGGCGCCGCGCATTCCCGAGCGTGGCGACCGGCGCCATCCTCCGCTCTATTTCGGCGGCGCGTCCGAGGCGGCGGAACACACCGCCGCAGCGGAGGCCGACGTGCAATTGTTCTGGGGCGAGTCGCTGGAAGGCGTCGCGGAGCGAATCGCGCGCCTGAAGGCCCTGTCCAAGACGCTCGACCGGGATTTGCCGCCGCTGGAATTCGGCCTGCGCATCACCACCCTGGTGCGCGAGACGTCCGAACAGGCCTGGGCGGATGCGCAAGCCCGTGTGGCGGAGATGGCAAAGACGAGCGGGGCGGGTTGGCAGGACCACCGCAGCCCGGTCGCCGTGGGACAGCGGCGGCTGATCGAACTCGGCGCGCGCGGCGATGTCATCGACGGCCATCTCTACACCGCGCCCGCCCGGTTCGGCGGCGGCGGCGCTGGCGCCACGTGGCTGGTCGGCTCGGCCGAAGAGGTGGCGGGCGCCTTGCGCAAATATCGCGACCTCGGGGTCACCCACTTCGTGCTGTCGGACACGCCCTATCTGGACGAAATCAAGCGCCAGGGCGAAACGCTTCTCCCGCTTCTCAAAGGCTGATCGAACTGCGCCCGGCCCGCGCGGATCGACCGATCGCCGGGCGGCGGCTTGAACATAAAGCAGGAGCGTCCATTGACGCTCCGGCCGCTCGCTCAGCCCCAGACGTCGTCGGGCGTGACGAGGTCCAGCTTGGAGCGCAGCGCATTCAGCGCGATGCGATGGACCGTTTCGGTGGGCGCGGTGCACAGCTCGCCCAAAACCGAGACCCGCAGCCCGTCCGCCGCGCGAGACAGGGATGTGAAGACCACGCAATTCTGGGTCATCATCCCGCAGACCAAAAGATGATCCACGCCGCCGAGATGGGTGGCGAGGTCGGTCTCCTGGAAGGAATCCGCGAAGCGCTTGGTGACAACGGGCGCGTCACCCGCCGCCTCGATGATGGCCGGGCGGATTGCGATGCCCGGTCCGTCCTTCGCGAACAAGCCGCTCGGCGCGGGGGAGACATGGCGCACCAGGATCACCCGGTCCCCCGCCCCGATGGCCCGGGGAATGGCGGCGGCGATGCGCGCCTCCGTCTCTTCGGCCTGCCAGAGGGGAAGCGTGCCACCGGGAAAATAATCGGCCTGAATGTCGATGACGAGAAGGGCGCGGGTCATGGTTCCCATCCGCAAAAATAAGCCGCGCTCTTATAGCCCATCTGGATCCGAACACGAGCCGGCGCCGGCGCGCGCGGGGCAAGGGCGCGTCCCCGCCCGCGCGGCCGATCGGGTCAGAAGAAGCCGCGCGCCTTTCTTGGAGGCGAGAAAGCCGGCGTTCCGCAACTCGTTCAGAATGACGTCGAGGAACTTCTTGGGGATGTTGTTGGCCTCCGTGAGCATTCTGAGCGTCGGGCAAGGCGAGGCTCGCACCGGCCTGACCGCCACGTCGGTCTCGTCCCT
>JASBUY010000350.1 GCA_030147645.1 Aquabacter sp.
GGCGGCAAGGCCTATTTCGAGGCGCTGATGGCGGCCTTTTCCAAGAACTGGAAAGAGCACATCGACGTCTATGGGCCGGACAACCACCTGCGCCTGACCGGCAAGCACGAAACCGCGCCGTGGACCAAGTTCAGCTATGGCGTGGCTGATCGCGGCGCCTCGATCCGCGTGCCCCATTCCTTCGTGAAGAACGACTACAAGGGCTATCTGGAAGACCGCCGCCCCAACTCCCAGGGCTGCCCCTACCAGATCGCTTCCCAGGTCCTGAAGACGATCTCCGAAGTGCCCACCAGCGGCAGCGCCACCGCCGCCGCCTGATTTCGGGACTGACGACATCAGAACCGGCGCGGACGCCCCGCGCCGGTTCTTTTTTGCCTAATGATAGGAAAATTTTTCTAGGTATCTTATCCGGCACCCCTCGGCGCGGCCTTACCCTAGCGGTGGCTCGAACCATCGGAGGTGTCGGTGAGGGACTGGAATACACGCCGGGACGACCCGGAGATCCTAAACATAAGATCGGCCCACGCGGTCATTGCAGCCCAGTTGGCTCTGATCAGGGGCTATCTGCGGTGGAAGGCGAATTTCGACCCGAACCAGCGGCGCATTCCGCGCGGCATGCGCAATGGTGGGCGCTGGACTTCGCAGGAAGGCGGCCAACCCCAGTCGGCGCATCCGCGGGGCGGCGCACCTCAGCCGCGGATATCACCGCCGCGCGATGTCGCCCCACTGGACGCAAGCGGCCCGCCGGCGGAGCCCCCCGCTCGGCTGCCCCCGCCCGCGCTCCCGCGTCCACGACCGACCTTCGATGTGGCCCTGCCCGTCCTGCGCGAGCCGGAGGCGCCACCCCAATTGCTGGACTCCGCGCCCAAAGTGCCGAGCCTCCCGCCGGACAGCAGGTCCGACCGGCTGCGCTTGGTGCGACGGATTGCGGTTTGGGTCGGCGCCACGGCGGCGCGGTCCAACCTGGATCCGCGCAAACTCGCGGTCCAGCTCCTCCTGGACGGCGGCGAATGGATCATTCGCGAAGGCTGGCCTTACATTGAGGAATATCTAGCCCCGCCCAAGCCTCTCGACATCCTGCAAAATGATGTGCGCCGCCCCCGACCAGGCACCGAAGTCCACCATATCGTCGAGCAGACGGCCGCGATGCGGTCCGGCTTTTCCCGTTCCCAGATCGACCACCCCGACAATCTGGTGCGCATTTCAACCTTGCGTCATTGGCAAGTTACAGGTTGGTATCAACAACCAGAAGCGCGGTTCGCAGGCCTGACACCGCGCCAATACCTTCAAGGAAAATCGTGGTCCGAAAAGTATCAGGTCGGACTTACTGCCCTTCGCGAACACGGGATCCTGAAGCCATGAAAGCCAATCTCTCAACACTGACAGACACCCAGCTCCGTCTTCGGTTTGAGGCGCTCTGCCTTGAGCAGGAAAAATGGATAGAGCCTGAAAATACGCGGAAATTTAGTAAATTATTCTTTGAAATAAAAGACGTCGTGGATGAACTGAGGGGACGCCCTGGCGACGCCCGCCATATCCTTATTCCCTATCTTCATCACCCCAATTGGCAGGTACGTCTCGTAACGGGTCAGTACGTTTATGCATTGGTCCCCGAAGAAGCGCGACCGGTTCTGCAATGGTTCAGGACGTCAGGACATGTTTATTACCAAGGCAAAGCGGGAATGTTTCTAAGCGGTATAGAGACGGGTGATTTTTATCCCACTTGATCAGGGGCGCTGGGAGAGCGCTCGCTGGCGACTTTCGGCCGGGTGTTTCGGTCTCCCGAGGGACACGGCCCTGGGGACGATCTCCCAGCAGACTTTGAGGGAGCCCCGGCCCTTACGGCCGGGTCTCCTGCCCCTGCAACAGAACCAGACTCCGCACGCTTAATGCCCTTCGCGAACGAAGCATCATGCAGCCATGAAACCTAATCTCTCAACACTAACAGATAGCGAGCTCCGTCTTCGGTTTGAGGCGCTCTGCCTTGAGCAGGAAAAATGGATAGACCCGGAAAATACGCGGAAGTATGGAAAGTTATTCTTTGATATTAAAGACGTGATCGATGAACTCAAGAGACGCCCGGGCGACGCGCGCCATATCCTTATGCCCTATCTTCATCATCCCAATTGGCAGGTGCGTCTCGTAACGGGTCAGTACGTTTATGCTTTGGCCCCCGAAGAAACGCGACCAGTGTTGCAATGGTTCAGGACGTCAGGACATGCTTATTACCAAGGTAATGCGGGAATGTTTCTCCGCGCTATAGAGACGGGTGAATTCTACCCCAGTTGATCGGGGAACTGGGGAACGCTCACTGCCAGCTTTCCGGCGAGTGTTTCGTTCGCGCGATGGACACGGCCTTGGTGACGATCCCCACCAGTTTCTGTGGGAGCCCCGGCCTGACAGCCAGGGCTCTTGCCCCTCCGAGAGAACCGGCGGCCATACGCGCGCACGGGGTCAAGGATTCGGGCTTATTGTCAGGCCCACTCGACTTTGCGGAGC
Source organism: Aquabacter sp. (assembly GCA_030147645.1). GTDB lineage: Bacteria > Pseudomonadota > Alphaproteobacteria > Rhizobiales > Xanthobacteraceae > Aquabacter. The sequence goes on from JASBUY010000350.1 coordinate 2,500, forward strand.
ACGGGCACCCGGTGTCCGTCCGCATGGACGCCGTCGATTTCCACCGCGCAGGCGCCGATCATCCCGTCGATATGCCGAGATGCGGTCCGGCTTTCCCCGCTCCCAGATCGACCATCCCGACAATCTGGTGCGCATTTCAACCTTGCGTCACTGGGAAGTTACAGCTTGGTATCAACAAACAGAAGCGCGGTTCGCAGGCCTGGCAGCGCGGCAATACTTTCAAGGAAGATCGTGCTCCGAAAATTATCAGGTCGGACTTAATGCCCTTCGCGAACGGAGGATGCTGAAGCCATGAAGCCTAATCTCTCGACACTGACAGACACCGAGCTCCGCCTTCGGTTTGAAGCGCTCTGCCTTGAGCAGGAAAAATGGATAGACCCCGAAAATACGCGAAAATATAGTAAATTATTCTTTGATATAAAAGACGTCGTGGATGAACTGAGGGGACGCCCAGGCGACGCGCGCCATGTTCTTATTCCCTATCTTCATCACCCTAATTGGCAGGTGCGTGTCGTCACGGGTCAGTATGTTTATGCGCTGGCCCCCGAAGAAGCGCGACCGGTGCTGCAATGGTTCAGGACATCAGGACACGGTTATTATCAACTTGAAGCGGGAATGTTTCTAAGCGGGATAGAGACGGGTGATTTCTATCCCACTTGATCAGGGCGCTGGGAGAGCGCTCGCTGGCGACTTTCGGCCGGGTGGTTCGTGCGCGCGAGGAACACGGCTCTGGGGACGATCCCCCAGCAGACTTTAAGGGAGCCCCAGGCCCTTACGGCCGGCGCTCCTGCTCCTGCGACAGAACCAGCCCCCACACGCGCTTCCGGCGTCAAAAATCCGCCTGTTGTCAGGCCCACTCGCCCTTGCGGAACACGGGCACGCGGCGCCCGTCCGCATGGACGCCGTCGATATCCACAGCGCCGGAGCCGATCATCCAGTCGATATGGATGAGGCTCTTATTGCCGCCCTGGGCCGCGATCTGCTCGGGCGACAGGGTCGCGCCGTCGACGAAGCACTTGGAATAGCATTGGCCGAGCGCGATGTGGCAGGCGGCGTTCTCGTCGAACAGCGTGTTGTAGAACAGCAGCCCGCTCGCCGAGATGGGCGAGGAATGGGGCACCAGCGCCACCTCGCCGAGGCGCCGGGCGCCTTCGTCCGTGTCCAGCACCTTGTTCAGCACCGCTTCGCCCTTGGCCGCGTGGGCCTCCACGATCCGCCCGCCCTCGAAGCGCACGCGGATGTCGTCGATGAGCGTGCCTTGATAGGAGAGCGGTTTGGTGGACGACACATGCCCCTCCACGCGGCCCGCATGGGGCGTGGTGAAGACCTCCTCGGTGGGAATGTTGGCGTTGCAGACCACGCCATTCTTGGCCTGAGAGGCGCCCCCCTGCCATTCATGCCCGTCCGCGAGGCCCACCGTCAGGTCGGTGCCGGGGCCCGTGAAGTGAAGGGCGTGGAAGCGGTGGTCGTTGAGCCAGGAGGTGCGGGCGCGCAGCGCCGCATTATGGGCGCTCCAGGCGCCGATGGGATCGTCAAGATCGGCGCGGGACGCAGCGAAAATGGCGTCCGCGAGCTTCGCCACCGCGACGTCCTCGGCTTCCCCCGGAAACACCAGCTTCGCCCAGGAGGGGCTTGGATAGGACAGGATGGTCCAGTTGATGTCGAAGGCGGCGATCTTCTCCAGCGCGGGCTGGTAGGCGATGGAATTCGCCTTGTTGGCCCGTGCCACCTTCGCCGGGTCTTCGCCCGACAGCAGCATGGGATTGTCGCCGACAATGGAAAGGCGGGCGGTGTTGTCGGCAAAGGCCTTGCCGACGCCCTCATAGAACCAGCCGGGCGCCCGGTCGAAGCTCGCGTCGCTGCCGTTCTGGAAGCGCGCCAGAGTCACCTGCTCGTCGGAGAGAATGGGCGTCAGCAATCCGGCGCCGGCCTGATAGGCATGGACCGCGATGCGCCGCACCAGCGGAAGCGCCGCAACCGGCGCGGTCAGATAGATGTCCTGCCCGGGCTGCAGCGCGAGCCCCACCTTCACGGCGATTTCGGCCAGCCGGTCCAGCTTTGTGGGATCGATGACGGGAGAGGAAGGACGCGCATGGGAATTCATGAGACGGACTCAACGCAGGAAGAAAGCTGTCCGCGAGTCGAGCATATCCCGCGCCGCCAATCCAGCGCCCCGGCCCGAGGGCGACACGCGGACGTTTCCCTTCCTGTCCGTTCTGTACTTTTTCTCCCGCTGCGCCGCAGAGTGGGCGCTGAGGACGTCCATCTTCGCCTCAAAAGCGCGTTATCCGAGATTAGTTTTCATGGATTGACCAACGAGATTGCACAGCCCTCAGTCCGGTTTTGGTTTAAACGCAAAGTCCTCTCTGATACTCTGCGATCAACATAATGCTGGCTCGATAATTCAAATGGGGCGAACGGGTTTGATTTCCTGAAGCCGTTAGCCCTGCGCCTTAAACCCGGCGCGACGGGCCAAGCACACCGTTTCAACCCGCGCCTGCGCCACCGCAGCCGGCCGAGCCCTAGGAGTGACCATGGACGCCACGCACAGGACCCCGCGCCGCAGATTCTCCATGCTGCGCGATTTCCTGGACAATGCGTCCTCCGGTGGCATCGTCCTGATGGCGGCGGCGGCCGCCGCCATCCTGATGGCCAACTCGCCCGCCGCAGACCTCTATTTCGGCGTCCTCAAATCCTATCTCGGCCCGCTCAGCGTCCTGCACTGGATCAATGATCTGCTGATGGCGCTGTTCTTCCTGCTGGTGGGGCTGGAGATCAAGCGCGAGGTGCTCCAGGGCCAGCTGTCGCGCTGGAGCCGCCGCATTCTGCCCGGCGTCGGCGCGCTCGGGGGCATGGTGGTGCCGGCTCTCATCTATGTGGCGTTCAATGCCGGCGATCCGCAGACCCTGCGGGGCTGGGCCATTCCCACCGCAACCGACATTGCCTTTGCCCTAGGTGTGCTCTCCCTGCTCGGCTCGCGCATTCCCTCCTCGCTCAAGGTCTTCCTCACTGCGCTCGCCATCATCGATGATCTCGGCGCGGTGCTGATCATCGCGCTGTTCTACACGAGCGACATTTCCCTGCCCGCACTCGCCGCTGCCGCCGCGCTGGTCGCGGTCCTCACGGCCTTGAACCGCTTTCGGGTGCATGTGCTTTGGCCCTATCTGCTGATCGGCGCGGGCCTCTGGGTCAGCGTGCTGCTGTCAGGCGTTCATGCCACCATCGCAGGCGTGGTGCTGGCCCTCACCATTCCCTGCGGGCCGGCACCGGAACAGGAGGATGCGCCCGATTCCCCGCTCCACCGCCTGGAGCATGGGCTGCATCATTGGGTGGTGTTCCTCATCATCCCCATCTTCGGCTTCGCCAATGCCGGCGTCCGGCTCATCGGCCTCGATATGAGCGTGCTGTGGGACCATTTGACCCTCGGCGTCGCCTTGGGCCTCGTCGCTGGCAAAGCCATCGGCGTGTTCGGGGCGGTGATGCTGGCGATCCGCTTCGGCCTCACCGACATGCCCATGGGCGCAGGGCGCCTCCAGATGCTGGGCATCGCGCTCTTGTGCGGCATCGGCTTCACCATGAGCCTGTTCATCGGCATGCTCGCCTTCGCCGACAACGAATTGCTCCAGCAGGAGGTGAAGATCGGCATCCTGGCGGGCTCGCTGGTGGCGGGCCTCGGCGGCTGGCTCCTGCTGCGCTTCGCGCCGCGCCGGATTCCGCCGCCGCGCAACGGGTGAACGGGCCACCCAAGGGCGGGACGCAGAAGGGAAGGGACGCAAAAGGGTGGGATTCAATTCCGTCCCCGAGCGCGCTATGGTTCCGGTGGCCGTCCGGCCTATTCTTCCCCGCCGCGCGGGCGCGTGCGGAACAATTGGACGTCTCCCTTGGGCGTTTGGCTCGATAATCTCATTCCGCTGAAGGCGCCGGCCCTCGATCCGGCCCACCAATATGCGGGCTGGCAGCCCGCCCCGCCGGCCCGTTCCGGGCTCGGGTGCCGGCTCCTCGCGGATCAGCGCATCCCCGTGGAAGGCGGCGTGACACTGTCCGCCGACGTCTACACGCCGAAGACGCCCGGCCGTTATCCCGCCATCGTCCAGTTCGCCGCCTATTCGCGCGAGCTGCACAGCGCGGGTATCCCGACCGGCAGCAACGAGATCGGGGCGCCGCCCGTCTTCACCAATCACGGCTATGGCCAGGTGGTGGTGATGCGGCGCGGCATGGGCCGCTCGGGCGGCGAGGGCCGCGTCTTCCTCAATGATCAGGATGTGGACGATCACGCCGCCTGCATTGCCTGGGCTGCCGCCCAACCCTGGTGCGACGGGCGCGTGGTGCTGTTTGGCACATCCTATTACGGCATGACGCAACCGCTCGTGGCGGTGCGGCGCCCGCCGGCCCTGAAGGCGTTTTTCTGCAACGAGATCTGCACCGACTATTTCCGCCACCTCACCCAGTTTGGCGGTGTGCCGGGACTTTATTTCTTCAATCTCTGGATGGGCGCCAATTTTACGCAGGCCATGTTCCGCCTGCGTGTGCCCCCTGTGCTGCGCGCGCTGCTGAGCCACATCACCAATTCCGGGCTGAAGCGCATCTGGCAGCCACAATTGATGAAGCGCACGGACAAGCTGTTCCAGGCCTTCATGCGCCAGACGCCAGTCCGGGCGGTGCGCGAATGGTATGTGAACTGGCTCATCGACGGGAAGACGCGCGCCGTCTCCTCCATCCCGCCCGGCCCGGCGGGACGCCTCGGCGAGATCGAGGTGCCGTTCGTGGTGGCGCAGAATCTCGGCTATTTCAACCTGCACCAGTTCGGCTGCTACGACCTGTTCGAGAATGCAGGCACGCCGGAGGATCGCAAATGGATGATCCTCGCTCCCCCCCATTATGAACTGCCGGTCTATGCGTGGCAGATGGAGGCCATCGCCTTCTTCGACCATGTGCTGCACGGCATCGAGAACGGCTACCGGGAGCAGCCGGCGGTGCGCTATTGGCTGGACGGCGCGGAGCGCTATGCCGGGGCGTCCGACTTCCCGGTGCCCGGCAGCCGCCCGCTGCGCCTGCATCTCGCCGCCGCCGGCACGGATGGGCAGACCCACCGCCTTCAGGCCGACGCGCCACAGGAGGGCACCCTTTCCTGGGTGGCGGTGCCCCCGGGGGCGGTTCTGGTGGGCGGGTTCGACGAGGTGGCCAACCAGACCCTGACCTTCGAGCTTGAAGCCGACCGGCCGCTGCACCTTGCCGGGCCAGTTAGCCTCTCCCTGCGCCTCAGCTGCAACGACATTGACACCCAGATCGTCGCCCGCCTCTCGCGCGTCGCCAAGGACGGGACCAGCCGCCTCCTCTCCCTCGGCACCCTCGCCGCCGCGCGCCGGCTGCGCGACCCCGAGCGCAGCACCGCCTGCGAGATCGCCATCGACAGCGAAATCCCCCAGCCGCTCACCCCCGGCGAGCCGGTGGACCTCATTTTCAGCCTGACCCCGGCGCCGACCTTGCTTCAGCCGGGGGAGACCTTGCGGCTCGACATCGCAAGCCGGCTGGACCTGCTGCGCAGCAATGTCAGCGCGGGCTATGTGCAGTTCGACATTCCCGCCCCGCCTTATTTCGCGCGCAACCGACTCCATCTCGGCGAGGGGTGCTTTCTGGAGCTGCGGGACGTTCCGGCCTGAGAAAAACGCCGGAAACGGCCGCCACCCCTTGCAATTGGGACATTTCTGCCCTATCTGACCGCCTGTCCGTGACAGAGCCACTCCAGGTGGAGACCGTCCCGGCGGGCCGGGTGCGCGGGATACGCGCTCCCGATTTTGTGGAGGCAGCCCGCCCGAGGTTTTCGTCGGCTCGGATCCGGAACGAAATCTAAGCTTCAAATCATGCGGCCTTTGCGCCGGCCCGTCGGTTCGTCCGGCGGCGGCCCGGGTGTCATCCGGGCTATCCGCATGGTTTGGGCGTCTTGCAACACAGACGCCGGCGCCGACACCTTGGAGACTGGATGTCCCCCGAAACCACACGTGAAGATTTTGCCGCCCTGCTCGACGAAAGCTTCGGCCGCGCCGATGTGAACGAAGGCGCTGTCGTAAAGGGCATCGTGGTCGCGATCGAGAAGGATCTCGCGATCATCGATATCGGCCTGAAGACCGAAGGCCGCGTTGCGCTGCGCGAATTCGCCGGCCCCGGCCGCGAAAGCGCGATCCAGGTCGGCGACGAGGTCGAGGTCTATCTCGAGCGCGTCGAGAATGCGATGGGCGAAGCTGTCCTGTCGCGCGACAAGGCCCGCCGCGAAGAGAGCTGGGTGAAGCTCGAAAAGGCGTTCACCGCCGGCGAGAAGGTCACGGGCGTGATCTTCAACCAGGTGAAGGGCGGCTTCACCGTCGATCTCGACGGCGCCGTGGCCTTCCTGCCGCGCTCGCAGGTGGACATCCGTCCGATCCGCGACGTCGGCCCGCTGATGCACAACCAGCAGCCCTTCCAGATCCTCAAGATGGATCGCCGCCGCGGCAATATCGTCGTGTCGCGCCGCACCGTCCTGGAAGAGACCCGCGCCGAACAGCGCCACGAACTGGTCCAGAACCTCGAAGAGGGTCAGGCCATCGACGGCGTGGTCAAGAACATCACCGATTACGGTGCGTTCGTTGACCTCGGCGGCATCGACGGCCTGCTGCACGTCACCGACATCGCCTGGCGCCGCGTGAACCACCCCACCGAAGTGCTGAATATCGGCCAGACGGTGAAGGTGAAGATCATCAAGATCAATCACGAGACCCACCGCATCTCGCTCGGCATGAAGCAGCTCCTCGGTGATCCGTGGGAAGGCATCGAGGCCAAGTATCCGGTGGAGGCCCGCTTCAAGGGTCGC
>JASBUY010000351.1 GCA_030147645.1 Aquabacter sp.
ATCCGCATGCATCAGGAGCGCGAATTCCCCGGCCGCGTATCGGCCACCAAGCTGCGCAATCCCGATTTCGCGGCCTATGCCCGCGCTTTCGGAGGCCATGGCGAGACGGTAACCACCACCGAGGACTTCCTCCCCGCCTTCGAGCGGGCGCGGGCCAGCGGCCTTCCGGCCATTCTCCACTGCAAGATCGACCCGGAAGCCATCACCCCCACCCGGACCCTCACCGCGATCCGCGAAGAGGCCTTCGCCAAGCACGGCACGCCGGCCTGACGTCGGCAGGGGCGCGCCGGGAGCGATCCCGGCGCCCCATCCTCAGCCTTTCATCACCAGGCTCACGCCGGTCATCTCGGCCGGCTGGGGCAGGCCCATGAGCGAAAGCAGGGTCGGCGCGACATCGGCGAGACGCCCATTCTTCAGGGCGAAGCCGGGGCGACCGGCGAGCAGGACCGCCACTGGGAAAGTGGTGTGCGCGGTGTGCGGACCACCGGTCTCGGGGTCGCGCATCAATTCGCAATTGCCATGGTCCGCAGTGACGAGCAGCGCGCCGTCCATGGACAGAATCGCGTCCGCGATCCGCCCGAGCCCCTTATCCACCGTCTCCACCGCCTTGATGGCCGCCGGCAGGCTCCCCGTATGGCCCACCATGTCGGGATTGGCAAAATTGAGCACGATGAGGTCATAGGCCCCGCTCTCGATGGCCGTCACCGCCTTTTCGGTCAATTCCGGCGCCGACATTTCCGGCTGCAGGTCGTAGGTCGCGACCTTGGGAGAGGGGACCAGGATGCGGTCCTCGCCCGCATAGGGCTCTTCCCGGCCGCCGCTGAAAAAGTAGGTGACGTGCGGATATTTCTCCGTCTCCGCCATGCGCAGTTGGGTGCGCCCCGCCGCAGCCACCGTCTCGCCGAGACCCATATCGAGGGATTGGCGCGGGAACAGCGTCACCATCACCTTGTCCAGCTCGGTGCCATAGGAGGCCATGCCGGCCGCCGCGCTGAACTGGATCGGCCGGCCCCGGTCGAAGCCGTCGAATTGCGGGAGGAGCAATGCATCGAGGATTTCGCGTGCCCGGTCGGCGCGGAAATTTGTGCAGAGTATGGCGTCGCCATCCTGCATGCCCTTATAGCCGCCGATCACCGCAGGGTTCAGGAACTCGTCTGAAAAATCAGCCGCGTAGCTCGCCTGGACCGCGTCCACGGCACCCGCGAAAGCATCGCCCTTGCCGTGCGCCAGCAACTCATAGGCGCGCTGCACGCGTTCCCATCTCTTGTCGCGGTCCATGGCGTAATAGCGCCCGCAGACGGTCGCCACAGGCACGGTGTCGGGCAGATCCGCCACCAGGCGCGCAATGAAGTCTCCCGCTGAGCGAGGTTGCGTGTCGCGTCCGTCCGTGAAAGCATGCACCTTCACCGCAATGCCCTCCGCCACCAGAAGCCGCGCCACCGCGACCGCATGATCCTGGTGGGCATGGACACCGCCGGGCGACATCAGGCCGAGAATATGGCAGGTCCCCCCGCTCGCCTTCAGGGCCGCGATCAGGCCGCTCTGCTCCAGGCGCGCCTTCATCTCCCCGTCCTCGATGGCGGCATCGATGCGTGGCAGATCCTGCATCACCACGCGCCCCGCCCCGAGATTAAGATGGCCGACCTCGGAATTGCCCATCTGCCCCGCCGGCAGGCCCACGTCGCGACCCGAGGTGGCGAGAAAGGCATGGGGCGAGGTGCCGTAGAGCCGATCATAATTGGGAGTGCGGGCGAGGCGCACCGCATTGTCCGCGCTGTCGTCGCGCCAGCCCCATCCATCGAGGACAACCAGCATGGTGGGGACGCGCGGGGACATGACGAACCTCACTGCAAACAACGGCGCCTCAAGCGGCCGCGATGCGCGTCATGACGCCTTCCTTGTGGCGAGGTCAAGGCGTTAGGGTGCGTCCTGGGCATGGCGCCCGAGCGGGGGCAAGAATGACGGATGTTCTGGTGGTCGGGGCGGGGCCTGTGGGGCTCTCGCTCGCATGCGAACTCGCGCGACATGGCATTCGGGCCCGCGTGATCGAGGCACGGGCCGCGCCCCTGCCCTATTGCCGCGCCATCGGCGTGACCTCCCGCACGCTGGAAGTCTATGAGGACATGGGCGTTGCCCGCGCCATGATCGATGCCGGGCTGTGGCTCACCGGCACGCGCGTGGCGGTCAGCGGACATCCGGTTCAGGATGTGACGACCGACCTCTCAGATTTGCCGTTTGCGAACCTCGGCGTCCCGCAGGGCGATACCGAGCGCATTCTCGCTGAGCATCTCCGCAATTCCGGCATCGCCGTGGAGCGGGGCGTGCGGCTCATGTCCCTGACGCAGGAAGGCGAGCATGTGCGGGTCGACCTCGACGGCCATGGAGGGGCTGAAGTGGCCCATATGCGCTATGTCGTCGGGTGCGACGGCGCCCATTCCACGGTCCGCCATCTGCTCGGCATCGATTTCGTTGGCGAGGCCTGGCCCTTCCCCTTCATGCTCGGTGACGTGCGGCTGGACTGGCCGAGTGGTGAGGAACTGCCGCGCGGCTTCGCGCTGCGCGCCTTGCGCTTGAAAGAAGACACCGCTCCCGACATGTTCATCGCCATCCCCTTGCCGGAGCATGGCCGCTACCGCGTCTCGATGCTCGCGCCCGAAAATCCCGGCGCAGGGGCGGCGGACGGAATCGATCACGGCATTCAGTCCGAGCAAGCGGGACCAAGCCTTGCCGATATCCAGGCCGTGGCCGGCCGCGTCATGGAACACCCGCCAGTGGCAAGCGATCTGCGGTGGTCGTCGCGCTATCGGATCTCCATGCGCCTCGCGGAACGCTACCGGGTCGGACAAGTCTTCCTCGCCGGGGATGCGTGCCACATCCATCCCCCGACCGGTGGACAAGGCATGAATACCGGCATCCAGGACGCCTATAACCTCGCCTGGAAACTGGCTCTGGTGCTGAAAGGCCATGCCGGACCACACCTTCTGGACAGCTACGAGGCCGAGCGCCAGCCCGTAGCCGAAGGCGTCATCGCCCAGACCATCGCCGAAAGCATGGCGTTCGGAAGCGGCAATGCCGCCCCGACCGGCTCGCCCACACCCAGATGCGCGTCGCCTATCGCGGCAGCCCTATCGTCGGTGCCGCCACGGGGGACGCGCCTCTCCAGCCCGGCGACCGCATGCCTGACGGGATGGGACTGCGCCGACGCGGCCTCGGCTTTCCCCTGCGCCTGTTCGAGCTGTTGCGGGGAACGCAGCACGTGCTTTTGGCGCCCGCAGCGCGCCCTGAAGATCTCGCCGCTCTGGAGGCCGAGGCACAGGCGCTCTGCGCCCTCCTCCCCCTGCGCGTCGTCGCGATCGCCCCGCGCGGGACCGATCTGCCCGACCCATTCGGCGTCTGTCTGGTGGAGGATGAGGGCGGAACGGTCGCGCCCGACCTTGGACCGGATGCGATGCTGATCCGGCCCGACGGCCATATCGCCTGGCGCGGGCCCGTTTCGGCGGCACCTGAGCGGGAATCCTTCCTGCGGAAGATGTGCGAAATACAATGACAACGCGCGGCGGCGGCCCGCCAACCGCCGCCGCATCCACTCTGGCGCCTTGCTCCCGGACGTGAACCCCATCTTACGACGGGTTGGGAATGCGTGCGATAACCTTGATTTCGAAATCAAATCCCGCGAGCCAAGTGACGCCGACGGCGGTCCAGTTCGGGTAAGGAGGCGCAGGGAACACTTCACTCTTCACGCCCTTAACCACATCGAACTGCTGTTCGGGGTCGGTATGGAAGGTGGTGATATCTACGATGTCATCAAGACCGCAGCCGCCCGCCTTTAGGGTTGCTTGCAGGTTGGCAAATGCCAGACGGACTTGAGCCTCGAAGTCAGGTTCCGGAGACCCGTCGCTGCGGCTGCCCACCTGGCCGGAGACGAACAGAAGTTCATTTGATCGAATTGCTGCGGAATAGGCGTTCGACGTGTAGAGGTCCTGTCGCCCGGCCGGAAATACCGCGTCGCGCTGAGCCATCTCTCCGTCTCCTGTGATGATGTTGCGCAAAAATCTATGTTGTTGCGATACCGATCAGACGCCCACTTCACGCTTGAAGAAGTAATGCAGCACGAAATGGGCCGGTGAAACGACCGCGACCAACTCCCATCCCTCGGCCCCCAACGTCCCCAAACCTTTGGCATCCAGTGTGGTCTCGACCACAAGATATTCCCATCGCATGACTCAATCTCCCATCGGTCCCAGGGATCAACCTCCGGATCAGCAAATCGATCCGGCGGTCCCGGCACCGCCTTTCGGGTGAACCGCCGCCTTCAAGCGGGCAGCACCACGACGCGAGAGCCAATCGGAACACGGCGATAGAGGTCGACGATGTCCTGGTTGATCAGCCGGATGCAGCCCGATGAGACCATGGTGCCGATCGTCCATGGCTCTACGGTTCCGTGGAGGCGGTAGAGCGTGTCGATTCCATCTCTGTAGAGATACAGCGCCCGAGGGCCCAGCGGGTTCTCCGGCCCGCCGGAGAGGCCACCGGCGAAGCGGCCGTAGCGCTCCGGCTCGCGGCGGATCATGCTCGCTGTGGGCGTCCATCGCGGCCATTCGGCCTTACGCCCCACCAGCGCCGAGCCTCGGAAATTAAAGGCTTCCTGCTTGCCGACGCCGACGCCGTAGCGCAAAGCCCTCCCGTTTTCGCCGACCAGAAACGCATATCGTTGCCCCGGATCGACAACGACGGTGCCCGGCGGGTGTTGCGTCGGATACGCCACGATCTGCCGCAGGAAGCGCGGATCGATCTCCAAAAGGTCGACGGCAGGCACAGGAAAGGGTTCGCCTTCGATAGCCCCATACATGGCACCCACGCTGCGCGATGGCCCGCCTTCGTCGACCGCCTGTCGGGTGGCGCAGCCGGACAAAAGAGCCGGAGCTGCGATCAGGACGGCACGACGGGTCAGAGGCATGGAAGCGAACCTGTTGAGGTGGGACCCTCACAGAAAGAAGCGGCTCGCCGTCGCTGCGTCTATCGGCTATGACGTGATCTTAGATATAACCGGTTGGCATAAATGGATCTCACGCTCGCGCTTCGCGCCTTTGTCCGCACCGTTGAGCGCGGGTCGATGACCGCTGCCGCGCGCGACCTCGCCGTGTCTCAGCCTGCGGTCAGCAAGCATCTGCGGAATTTGGAGGCGCATGTGGGCGCGCGCCTCCTGGAGCGGTCGACCCGCCTCG
>JASBUY010000387.1 GCA_030147645.1 Aquabacter sp.
GGTGGTGCTGACAGCGCTTGCCGCCGTGCTGGGCATGATCCCGCTGGCGGAAAGCACCTTCTGGGGGCCGATGGCCATCACCATCATGGGCGGCCTCGTGGTCGCCACCGTTCTCACCCTGCTGGTGGTCCCGGCCATGTATGCGGCCATGTTCCGCGTGCGCGTCACGGCCCCGGCTTCGGAGCCGGCACCGCCCCCGCCGGCCTCCGCAGACGCCGCCACTGGCACGGTGTGACGCCCCGCAGCCCGGCTCCGGCCGGGCTGCGGGAAAGTCTTGAAATGATCAAAGATCCCTCCGCCTCGGCTGGAGGGAGGAAGGGTGGGCAGAGGCGCGGCACCGCCCCCGCTGGCGCCGGCCCGCCCTTCCGCCTTATTGCGCGCGTCTGGGTCTCAAACCTTCAGCACGCAGGCGCCGGCGGTGAGCCCCCCGCCGGCTGCGCTCATGAGCACGATTTCCCCCTCCCTCAGAGGCCGCGCCTGATGGGACAGCGAGAGCGAGAGCGGGATGGTCGCGGCGGAGGAATTGCCGAACGTCTCGATGGAATTCACCACATGCGCGGGCGCGATGCCGAGATTGCGGGCGACCGCATCCATGAGCCGCGCATTGGCCTGGTGCGGCACAAAGCGGTCGACGGCGGACGCCGGCATACCCGCCTGAATCAGGGCCGCCTCGGCGCACTCGCTCATGAGCCGCACCGCGCCGAGAAAGAGGGCCCGCCCGTCCGTGAGCGTCATGCGGGTGTCCTCGATGGGCAGATCGGGCGCGAACGGGCGGCTCGATCCTCCGGCCGGTACATGGACCAGTTCATAGCCGGTCCCGTCCGCCGCAAGGCTCACGCCGCGCGCGCCTCCCTCGCCCGGCCCGATCACCACCGCGCCGGCCCCATCCGCGAAAATCACACTGGACCCGCGTTCGGCGGGATTGATCCGCCGCGACAAGAGGTTCGCACCGATGACGAGCACGTTCTGGCCCGTCGTCCGCACGAAGGATTCCGCCATCACATAGGCATAGAGAAAGCCCGCGCAGGCGCCCGCCATATCCACCGCGCCGGAGCGATGGAGGCCGAGGATCTGTGCCACGCGGGGCGCGGAGGGCGGCAAGAGATGGTCGGGCGTGGAGGTGGCGAGGACGGTGAGGCCGATATCGCCGCCGCCAAGGCGCGCTTCGCGCAGCGCCATGGCGCCCGCCTCGGCGGCCATCCCGGAGAGGGTCTCCTGCGGCCCGGCCCAGCGACGCTCGCGGATGCCCGTGCGCCGCTCGATCCAGCCCGGCTCCAGGCCCAGATCGGCTTCGATCTCGGCGCTCGTGACGATCCGCGCCGGCGCGCTGTGGCCGAGGCCCAGCAGGCGCGTGCCGTTCACCGCGCGCTCCCGAACCGCTCGGCCGCCTCGTTGATGGCACCGTACAGCGCCTCAAGCTCAGCCGCCGTCACGCAATAGGGCGGCATGACGTACAGAACATTACCCAAGGGTCGGACCAGGAAACCGCGCTCCAGGAAGAAGGCGCGCAGCTTCGGCCCGACTTCGGCGAGATATCCCCCCACCGGAACCTTGAGGTCGAGCGCCGCGATGGTGCCGCAGGACCGCACATTCTCGAAGCGCGGATCACCCTCGAAGCGCGACATGTGCTCGGACTGCGCCGCGCAGAGAGCCGCGATGCGTTGAGCCACCGGCTCCTCGCGCCACACCTTCACATTGGCAAGGCCGGCGGCGCAGGCAATGGGATTGGCGGTGTAGGAGGAGGAGTGGAAGAAGGTGCGGGCGCGGTCCTGCGAATAATGCGCCTCGAAAATCTCCTCGCTCGCCAAGGTGGCCGCCAGCGGAATGGCGCCCCCGGTGAGGCCCTTTGACGTACACAGGATGTCGGGCGCGACATCCGCCTGGTCGCAGGCGAACAGGGAGCCGGTGCGTCCCCAGCCGGTCATCACCTCGTCCGCGATGAACAGGGTCCCGGTCTCGCGGGCGATGCGGGCGAGTTCGCGCAGCACGGCCGGCGAATACATCAGCATGCCGCCCGAACCGAGCACCAGCGGCTCGAGGATGAAGGCGGCGGCACGCCGCTGGCGGGCGATGGCCTCGAATGCGTCCAGCACCTCCTGCTCGCGTCCGGCAACGGGCACGCCGACCCTGTCCACTTCGAACAGGAACGGCTCATAGGCGGCATTGAACACGCCGCGCGCGCCGACGCTCATGGTGCCGATGGTGTCGCCGTGATAGCTGTGCTCCATCACCACGATGCGCGTGCGACCCTCGCCGCGCGCCCGGGCCGTGCCGAGCGCCATTTTCAGCGCCACCTCGACGGCGGTGGAGCCGGAATCCGAATAGAAGACGCGCGTGAGATTGGGCGGCGCAAGCGCCACCAGTTCGCGCGCCAGAGCCTCGGCCGGCTGGTGGGTGAAGCCCGCGAAGATCAACTGATCCAGTCTCTCGCTCGCCTCCCGGATCGCAGCCATGATGGGCGGATAGCGATGCCCATGCGTGGTCACCCACCAGGAGGAGATGGCGTCGAGAATCCGCCGCCCGTCCGAGGCTTCCAGATACGCCCCCTCGGTGCGCAGGATCAGCGTGGGCTCCGGCTCCACCGCATGCTGGGTGAAGGGATGCCAGACAGGCGAATGGGTCATCACTGAAAGTCCCGCAGATCGAAGGCGTCCGCGAAAGCGCGCGCGAGGCGCTCGGGCGTCAGTTCGGGGAGTATGGGCAGGCGACCCAGAATCTTGGTTCCGGAAAAGGCAGCGATGACCGACTGGCTGTCGGCCATCTCCTCGCCGATGAAAGCGATGCCTTTCACAGGAATGCCCCGCGCTTTCAGCACCTCGATGGAGAGGAGGGAATGGTTGATGGTGCCGAGCCGCGTGCGGGCGCACAGCACCACGGGCAGGCCCCAGCGCGCGAACTGATCAATGGTGAGCAGGCGGCGGGTCAGCGGCACCATCAGCCCCCCCGCCCCTTCCAACACGAGCGGATCATGCGGGGGGAGCGCGAGGCGCTCCGGATCGATCTCCACCCCGTCCTGTTCAGCGGCGAGATGGGGCGAGGCCGGCAGTTTCAGGCGATAGGCTTCGGGCAGGATGCGCTTTGCCGGGACGCCGCCAATGCGGCGGACGGTCTCGCTGTCGGTGGTCTCTTCCAGCCCGGACTGGACCGGCTTCCAATAATGCGCGTCCAGCGCCGCCGTCAGTGCGGCGGCGAACACGGTCTTGCCGATCCCGGTATCCGTCCCAGTGACGATCAGGCGGGTCATGCGGGAACGTCCTCCATGGCGCGGGCGATGGAATCCACGAGGCCCATCACCGTATCGGGCGCCACATTCAAGGTAATGGAAACGCGCAGGCGTGCCGTCCCCTCCGGCACCGTCGGCGGGCGAATGGCGCGACAATCATAGCCTTCCGCCCGCACCCGCGCCGCGACCGCGCTTGCCCGCGCATTGGAATGCAGCAGCACGGGAATGATCTGGGAGCCCGAGGCGGGTACGCCGAGCCGCTGGCGCAGCGAGCCTTCTGCGACCCGCACGAGATCAGCAAGGCGCGCGCGGCGCTCGGGCTCGTCCTTGAG
Source organism: Aquabacter sp. (assembly GCA_030147645.1). GTDB lineage: Bacteria > Pseudomonadota > Alphaproteobacteria > Rhizobiales > Xanthobacteraceae > Aquabacter. The sequence goes on from JASBUY010000387.1 coordinate 3,556, forward strand.
AATCCGCAAGGCTTCTCGCACCCCCGCCGCCACCAGGGGCGAGGGCGAGGTGGCATAGATGAATGGGCGGGCGCGATTGACGAGGAAATCCAGCAGGGCGCGATGCGCGGTCACCAGCGCGCCGGAGACCCCCATTGCTTTGCCGCAGGTGTGGACGCAGATCACCGACTCGCGGCCCTCATAAGGCGCCGCAAGCCCGCGACCGTTCGGGCCGAACACGCCGGTCGCATGGGCCTCGTCCACGACGAGGAAGCCGTCATATCGCTCAGCGATCTCCACAAGCTCCGCGAGCGGCGCGGCATCGCCATCCATGGAATAGATGCTTTCCACGGCGATAAAGGGAATGCCCTTCCCCCCAGCCTGCCGCCAGGCGCGCAAACAGTCCTCGACACGCTGGGCATCATTGTGCCCGCCATCCGCGCATTCCGCCTTGCCCGCCTGCATGCCCGCATGCACCTAGGCATGTACCAGCGTGTCATGAACAATCAGGTCGCCCCGGCGCGGCAAGGTGGAGAACAAGGCGAGATTGGCATCGAAGCCCGAGGCGAAGAAAAGGCAGCCCGGCGCACCGAAGAAGGCGGCCGCCTCCTCTTCCAGCGCCTGATGCTCGGGATCATTCCCCCGCAGCAGGCGCGATCCGCCCGAGCCGACGCCCACGCCCCGCTCCAGCGCCCCCGCAAGGGCGGCGCGCAAGCGTGGCGAAGAGGCAAGGCCCAGATAATCGTTGGAGGCGAAGTCGTGCCCTTCGCGCGGCTCCAGGGCCCGCCCGCGGCTGCGCACGCGCAGGCCCTCCAGCGTCCCCGTGAAGCGGCCGATCCGGCCACAGGTAATTGGACGGGGTCCAGCTCCTCGGCGCTCACCCCCAGGCGCCGGAACAAGGCCGTGTCGTGATCCTCGCCCGGATTGTCGGCGGTGAGCAGGCAATCGCCAATGAAGATGGAATTGGCACCGGCGAAGAAGCACATGGCCTGCAATTCGTCGCTCATCTCCGTGCGCCCGGCGGAAAGCCGCACATAGGAGGTCGGCATGAGGATGCGCGCCAGCGCGATCACCCGAACGAACTCAATGGGGTCCACCTTGGGCGCATTGGCGAGGCGCGAGCCGGGAATGGGGATCAGCATGTTGATCGGCACGCTTTCCGGCGGAACGGGCATATTGGCAAGCGTCAGAAGCATGTCGATGCGGTCGCCCGCCGTCTCGCCCATGCCCAGGATGCCGCCCGCACACACCTTCATGCCCGCCTCGCGCACGTTGGACAGTGTCTCCAGCCGGTCGGAGAAGGTGCGGGTCGTGATGATCTCGCTATAGAAGCGCTCGGACGTATCGAGATTGTGGTTGTAATAATCGAGGCCGGCGTCGGCGAGGCGCTTCGCCTGTCCGGGGTCCAGCATTCCCAGGGTCATGCAGGTTTCCATGCCGAGGGCT
>JASBUY010000381.1 GCA_030147645.1 Aquabacter sp.
AAATTTTAGCCCATCACGTAGCAGCTGCGGGCGCCAAGCATGCGCTAATTTGCGAATGCTTAAGCTCACGGTGCGGCCGGATGAAATTGGAAATTCCGTCATCGCTTAGATCCCCCGATAAAACGATGGGGTCACTATCGATAGCTGAGAAGTGATCAGTCAAGTCGCTCAAGTTGTCGCGCGAGTTCGAACTGTGGATCGTGCCTAAAATGCAACAATCCGGGGTAGGCCCTCCCGTGGCGCCCGCAACTTGGCTTAGCGCTCGACGAACGCCTTCTCGATCACATAATGGCCCGGCTGCGATTGGCTGCCCTCCTGGAAGCCGCGGGCCTCCAGAAGCTCCACCACGTCCTTCAGCATTTGCGGGCTGCCGCAGAGCATGAGGCGGTCATTGGCGGGATCGATGGGCGGCAGGCCGATATCCTCGAAAATCTTGCCGCTCTCGATCAAGGCGGTGATCCGGCCCTGATGGCGGAAGGGCTCGCGCGTCACGGTCGGGTAATAGATGAGCTTGTCGCGCACCATCTCGCCGATGAATTCGTCGTTCGGCAGGTCCTTGGTGAGATAGTCGTCATAGGCGAGTTCGGCCACCGTCCGGCAGCCATGGACGAGCACCACCTTCTCGAACCGCTCATAGGCGTCCGGGTCCTTGACGACCGACAGGAAGGGCGCAAGGCCGGTGCCGGTGGACAGGAGATAGAGCGTCTTGCCTGGCAGCAGGCTGTCCTGAACCAGGGTGCCGGTCGCCTTGCGGCCCACCAGAACCTTGTCGCCCACTTGCAGATGCTGAAGGCGGGAGGTGAGGGGGCCGTTCGCCACCTTGATGGAGAAGAAGCGCAGGTCTTCCTCATAATTGGCGCTCGCCATGGAATAAGCGCGCAGCAGCGGCTTGCCGTCCACCATGAGGCCGATCATCACGAACTGCCCGTTGATGAAACGGAAGCCCGGATCGCGGGTGGTCGTGAAGGTGAACAGGCGGTCGGTCCAGTGATGGACGCTGGTGACCGTTTCCTCGTTGAGATTGCTCATGGCGGTGTCGTCGAAGCCCAAAGCACCGGTCGGCGGGAACCCGATCCCGCTATTTCCGGCGCTGATCTGTGGTATATTCGATTTCACCTATAGACCAGCGCGGGCCGGAACGCCACCTCGGTTCTCACCGATGCGGCGCCGTGTCCCGCAAAGACCTCGCGGCCTCACACTTCCTCGTCGGCGACGCGGAACAGGTAGCGGCCATAGGTGGATTTGCCCAGCGCCGTGGCGCGGGCGCGCAGCTGGTCCTTGTCGATGAAGCCGGACCGGAAAGCGATCTCTTCCGGCGCGGAAATCTTCAGGCCCTGGCGCTGCTCCAGGATCTGCACGAACAGCGCGGCTTCCGTGAGCGAATCCGGGGTTCCGGTGTCGAGCCAGGCGAAGCCGCGGCCCATGCGGCTCACATGCAGTTCGCCCATCTCCAGATAGGCGCGGTTGACGTCCGTGATCTCGATCTCGCCGCGCGCGGAAGGCTTCACCGCCGCCGCGATGTCGAGCACGCGGTTGTCGTAGAAATACAGGCCGGTGACGGCGAGGTTGGAGCGGGGCTTGGCCGGCTTCTCTTCGATCGAGAGCGCGCGTCCTTCCGCGTTCATCTCCACGACGCCGTAGCGTTCCGGATCCTGCACGGCATAGGCGAAGACCGTCGCGCCCGTGGTGCGGGCGGTGGCTTCCGCGAGCAATTCCGGCAGGCCGTGGCCGAAATAGAGATTGTCGCCGAGGATCAGGGCCACATGGTCGTCGCCCACGAACTCGCGACCGACGATGAAGGCGTCCGCGAGGCCGCGCGGGCTCTCCTGCACCGCATAGGCGAGGCGGATGCCGAACTGGCTGCCATCGCCCAGCAACTGCCGGAACAGGGCGCTGTCATGGGGCGTGGTGATGATCAGGATGTCCCGGATCCCCGCCATCATGAGCGTGGACAGGGGATAATAGATCATCGGCTTGTCGTAGACGGGCAGAAGCTGCTTCGACACGACCTGCGTCATGGGGTAGAGGCGGGTGCCGGATCCACCGGCCAGGATGATGCCCTTCACGGGACCTCCACAAGGTTCAAGGCGCGAGCAGCGCGTCCACCACTTCCCCGGTGCGCGCCTGCCAGGGCGCGGCGCGGTAGCGGAAGGTCTGCTCGAACAGGCTGGACGAAAGTTCGGAATTGGCGGGCCGGCGCGCGGGCGTCGGATAGTCGGCCGTGGTGATGGCCGCGACCTCCGGGCTGCGCCCGGTGTGGCGCGCGGCGCGGGCCAGGATTTCGCTGGCGAAGCCGTGCCAGGTGGTCGCGCCGGTTCCTGCGAAATGATAGGTCCCGAAACGGGCCTCATTGGCCGCGACCGCATCCGCCACCGCGAACAGCGCCAGGGCGATGTCGCGGGTCGCGGTGGGGCAGCCGTGCTGGTCCGCCACCACCGTCAGGCGATCGCGCTCCCCGGCAAGGCGCAGCATGGTCTTCAGGAAATTGGCGCCGTGGACCCCATAGACCCACGAGGTCCGCAGAATGACATGGTGCGCGCTTGCGGCGCGCACGGCGGCCTCGCCGGCGGCCTTGGTGCGGCCATAGACGCCGAGCGGAGCGATCGGGTCGCTCTCCACATAGGCGCCGACCTTGGTTCCGTCGAACACATAGTCGGTGGAGATGTGAACCACCGGAATGCCCGCAGTGGCGCATTGCGCCGCGATCAGGCCCGGGCCGATTACATTGCCGTGCTCCGCCGCCTCGGGCTCGCGCTCCGCCTTGTCCACCGCCGTATAGGCGGCGGCATTGAAGACGATGTCGGGTGTTGCCGCGTCGAAGGCGCGGGCGAGGGCGGCCGCATCGGTGATGTCGGCCTGCGCCCGGTCCAGGGCGACAAGGTCCGTGCCGCGCTCGGCCGCCAGGGCGTTCGTTTCGCGCCCCACCTGCCCATTGGCGCCGAACATCAGGACGCGCATCAGGAGGCGAGCCCCAGGCGCTGGCGGGCATAGCGGGCGCGCAGCGGCTCCCACCA
>JASBUY010000384.1 GCA_030147645.1 Aquabacter sp.
CCAGTTGGAAATCCTGTTGGCGATCCGCGATCCGGCGACATTTCTGCCCGCCATTGTCAATGGCAGCCCGGTGGAAACCATCGAAGAGGCCACCGACGGATCCCAGCGACCACATAGAGCCCGCTCTCGGGCACGCTCGCATGGGCATCCTCATTCTGGACGTGCAGCGGGCCGGTGCGCGTTGCGACGGTGGCGTGAGCATGCAGTCTCACGACGGGAGCGGCAGGCGCGGCCATCATGCCGAAGACCCCGCTTGGGCCCACCGTCCGCTCATCATGCGCTCGAAGGCGTCCGCGCTCGGCAGACCGCGTGTCATCAGCCACAGGGGCGGCAGGTCGCCCCATCCCTCATGCCACCAGCAGGAGAGCCCGACCGGGCGGTCGGCATCGGCCCGCAGCGTCCAAGTCAGCAGGTCGCCCGCTGCATCCGCCACCGTCGTATGGCGCCGTCCGCTCATGACCCACACGCGATCGGTGCGGTTGGGGCCGTCCAGCACGATGCGCGAGACCGGTTCGGCGGCGGGTTGCGGCAGAAACCGTGCGGAGAAGTCGGTGATGGCTTCGGCGGCCGCGTCCACATCGAGACTGCCTTCGATCACCTGCAAGGTCAGCGCCTCCAGGCGGCTCATGAGCGGACGGGTTTCTTCTTTCAGATCGAGCACCCCGAAATCTCGCACGAAAGGCACCGCCACCGTTAGGGGAAAGGCCCGGCCGAAGCGATCGAGCGAGGATGCGAGCACGCCGATCCAGGCGTCCGGCCCCGCAAGTCCGGGGTCGAGAGCAAAACGCCAGGGGGGGCTTGTCAGATAGACGGCGTTCCAGCCGGTGCCGGCCCGTTCCGCGCCCGCGACCATCATCCGCGACAGCCACGCATCCCAAGGCGTGACGAATGTCGCAGGAAGCTGACGGCGCACGAAATCGTCCTTGGACGGGATCTTTCCGAACAACCCCCCACGGGGGCCGGCAGGGGTCATAACTCGTCCGGACACCGGAAGCCGCTCAACGCACCGAGGCCGAACGGACTGTTCACGCTGGCCGCCCGCAAGTCATAGCTCGCACTCTGGCCATTGGGGCCGTTCACCGTAAAGGTCTGGCGATCGGCCCGTCCGCGCGGGGCCGAGGCCGTGATGAAACGAAATAGCGCCCACGGACCTGTGCGCTGGACCGTCGTCTCATTTCCTTCGACGGGAGTGAGCGTCACAGACACGGTGCTCGCCTCGCCCTTGTTGGGCCATTCCATGTCGAAAGTCCGCGGTGCCTCGTGGCGATACACGATCGTGGTGGAATCGATGATCAGCGTGGAGCGTAGCAGGTTCGGCGACAGGAAGACCGGGGTCAGGCCATATTTCACCTGTAGGGTGGGACCCTTGTTCGGGAAAAAGGCCTCTCGGATCTGCTTGGCGCGGCTGAACTGGGCCAGCGTCGCCTGGCTCACAGGGATGCGGGCGCCGTCTTGGGCGAGGGGTACATAGGTCCCGCGCCGCTCCGTCACCATGCTGGCGAGATATTGCTGGAAGAAGGTGTCCATGGTTCCGCCGGGGCGGAAGAAATCCGTGAAGTCGGCCAAGGTGATCTCATCGCGCGCATCGGCATAGACCGGGTAGCGGCGGGCGATGGCCGCCTCGCAGACCGGAAGCACATCCTGCTTCCAGGCCTGATTCACATTCTGATAGCCGAGCCCCAGCAACGTATTCCAGGAATTGTCCGCGACCGACAGCAGGATGGAGCGGATCGGCTCGGGCCGTAGCGCGGAATCCGTGCGCAACGCCTGGAAGGCGTCATTGCCCTGCGCCTTGTTCTGGCCGGTCAGGAGTTGAAACGCCGCCACTGGCGGCTGGGCGGCATTCGCGACGCTGCCGAGCACGCCGTAAACATTCGAGACCAGGTCCCGAATGCGCACCGTCGCGGGCGGCTGGCCGCCGGCGCCGGGTATCCCCAGTTGGATCAGCGGGACGAACGGCTGGGTAATGGACTTCCCCGGCCAAGGCCCATCTCCGAGTGCTGCGGAAGCGGCCGCGTTCCCGGCGCTTGCCACAGCCTTCTGCGCCAGAGCGCCGCCTGGCAGCCCCGGAGCGGCGGGCGCCCCGGCCTGGCCGGCTGGCGTCGGCACGTTCGACTCCACGCCTGGCGGCGGCAGGTCGGTGTTTTCCCGCACCGCCTGCACCAAGGCGTCGATGGGCGATTGGGGACTGGCCAGATTCTGCGTTACCGCCATGGCTTGCGGCAGTGTGGTGAAGCGTAAGGCGGTAATCTGCGACAGCGCGCCCTGCCACGCGCTCACATAGTCGCGCACATAGAGCACTGCGATCTGCTGCGCGAGGTTCTGCGCCTCCGGCTGCGAGCCGCTGCCCACAACCCAGTCCGCGCCCAGCGCCTCATTGACCAGGAGTGGAAGCTTTGGAAGCAGGAAATTATAGAAGCCGGCCCGCGTGAACACGCCTGGAATGACCAACGCGCCGCTCACCTGAGCCTGAGGCCCCGCCGCGAGGCTGCGATTGCCGATGACTTGCCCGAGGTCGACATTCTGCAATTGCGGGTTCTGATAGCCTTCCCGAAGCAGGCGAGCATAGATCTGGTCCACCTGCGGGACCCGGGCAAGCCGGGTGCGCGCGTCGGAAATCAACTGGGTATTCAGCGTCGCCCGACGCGGCAGGAGCCCGATCAGGTTGTCCAGATGGGCCTGGAGGGCCTTTTGCTGCTCCGGCTGCAGCGGGAAAGTTTGCGCGGCCTCGCTCTTGGCCGTCTCCAGCATGGTCGCGCGATCAAAACGGGCGGGATCGCCCAGCATGAGGTAGCTGGCGAGGGCTGTGCGCATATCCTCAAGCGAGGAGGGGGAATTGGTCGCGAGATCTTGTGAGATGCGCGTCTCAAGGCGTTTCGTGAAGGCCGGAAGCAGGCGCGAGATCAAGACCTGATCGTAAGCATTCTGCGCCGCAGCGCCGAGGCGGGGCGCGGCCGAGAGGCCCAAAATGTCGGCATTCACAAAGGACCCGGATCCGCCCGCCGCCTGTTCCAGCTTTCCGGCGGCATTGAGGGCCGGAAGGACGGCGGCATAGGTGGAGGTGGCTGGTAGAGTCCGCAGCGATGTGTCGAGGTCATCGAGCGCGACGCGGGTCTCGCCGATCCGGATATCGGCGCGCGAAGATGCGAAAATCCAGCCGGACGCGAGGGCCAGAGAGCCGCCCGCAACGGCGACATAGCAGGCGGCGCGGACCGCGGACATGCGCCGTTCCAGCGTGCGGTTTGAACCCACAAGACCTTGCTCGTCAAAGATGACGTCGCTGAGCAGCCGCTTGATGAAGAAGGCCTTGCCGATGCCGGACTGGCTGCGCCGGGCGCCGCCCGACAGGCCGAAATTGCGGCTCATGGCGCCGAGCAGCCGCTCCATCGGCGCGCCGGCCTGGGTTCCGGACGTGAAATAGACGCCGCGCAGAATGGGGCGCATTTCGAAGCGCGTGGTCTTGAAGATGGTGGAGCTGAAATCCGCAAGCGGCGCGCGCACGCTCGCGAATTCTTTCGGGAAATTGAACATGCGGCACCGGCGCGCCAGAGCGCGCTCCTGATGCAGCAGTCTCATGAGGCGACTTTCGAGCCGGGAGACCAGATCCACGAAATTGCGGTCGAACTCCGCTTCGAACTGCGGCGCCGTGGTCTCCAGAGGGAAGGTCATCCCCCAGACCTGGGCCCGGCCATTATCGTCCAGCTCGTCGAAATATTCGCCGAAGCCGCTCAGCAGGTCGCATTTTGTGATGAGCACATAGACCGGCACGGGCATGCCGAAGAAGCGCATCAATTCCTGCAAGCGCAGCTTGATGGTGTCGGCGTGCTTGCGGCGCTGGGCTTCCGAGGTGCCGATAATGTCGGCGAGGCTGATGCCGATGATCACGCCGTTAATGGGCCGTCGCGGCCGGTGGCTGCGGACCAGTTCCAGGAAGCCGCGCCAGGCGGCCTTATCCACCTCGGCATTCACGTCCTGGGTGGTGTAGCGGCCCGCCGTGTCGATCAGCACCGCCTCGTCGGTGAACCACCAGTCGCAATACCGCGTGCCGCCGACGCCCGAGACCGGATCGTCGCCGACCCGATCCGCCAGGGGGAAGTTCAGCCCGGAATTCTTCAGGATCGTGGTCTTGCCCGCGCCCGGGGGGCCAAGGATGACGTACCAGGGCAGCTGGATCATGTAATTGCGCCCGGCCTCGTGGCCGATCGCATTTTCCTTCAGCACCCGCATCGCACTTTCGTAGCGCTCGCGGATGATCTCCACTTCGTCGGTGGATTGCTCGCTCGCCAGCAGGGCGAGCCCGTCGGAATCGAGCAGGGTCTTGATGGCACGCGCATTGGCGCGGCGCGACAGCCAGATGCGCAGAACGAGGGAAATCAGCGCCACCGCGAACAGCGCACCGATGGCCCCGAGGCGCGCGCCGATGCTGCCGAGGGGGGTGATGCCGGCGATGGACACATAGGGGCCGACGAACCAGATCAGGATGGCGAGGCACAGCAGCCCCAGCAGCATGAGCAGCGTGCGGACCCGCAGAAAATCGGCGAGGAGGGCGGCGAACATGGCAGAGCCCTCAGCTGTTCGGAGTACCGATCCGATTGAGGCGGTCCTCGATCGGAGCGATGCCCTGTTCCAGGCGGAAAGCGAACAGGGTGTAGATGATCAAAAGCACCACGCCCGCGACGGCGAACACCACCCAGAGCGGCACGAGGCTCCCGAGCTTGCGGCGCATGGAGACGCCCTGCCAGCGCGGCGAGAGGTCGTCGACATTGTTCTTGGCATGGGTGCGCCAGAGCCGGCCGAGTTCGTCCCGCAATTCCTCAAGCTGATATTGCCCGCCTTCCATGACCCGGTATTTGCCCTCGAAGCCGAGGGCGAGGCACAAATCGATCAGCTTCAGCAGCGCGAGATGCTGAACCGGATTGGACCGCACGCGGTCGAGGATCGCGAATACCTTCTCTCCGCCCCAGGTCTCGCCATGGAACTGGTTGAGAAGGCTGTGGGTGCTCCAATTGCTGGCGGCGCCCCAGGGCGTCGTCATGACCGCTTCGTCGATCACCGAGCACAGCACGTAGCGCGCCGCGCTGACATCCACGACCCGCGCGCCGAGCTTAATGGCCCGCTCGTCGAACTTCTTGATCTGCGCCACCGTCTCCGCCCGCAGGGCAACGGCATCGGCATGCTCCACCGCCTGGCGCAATTGCGCGACCAGGGCGAGCAGGGGCGTTGCTGCGGCGGCGATGGTCTCTTCCGGGTGGGAAGGGTCCGGCGCGATGGCAAGGTCCGGCAGCGGCACGCTCGCGCCGTCCGCGCCTGACAGCACCGCATCGGGCGTCGCGGGAAACGGCTTTGGGGCGGCGGCGGTTTCCGGGCGGGGCGGGGCCGAGGCTCCTTCTCGCGCGGTAGCGGGGCGCGGGACCGGCATCGGGCGATGGCCGATGACGGTGGGTTCATCATCCCCCATGGTCGGATCGTACGTCACGGCTGGCCCGCCCGAATGGCCCAGAACTCCAGATGGAGATCGGGATAGTCACCGCTGACATGGAAGGCGAACGCCGCCGAGCGCGTCAGGCTGCGCCACAATTCATGGCTCTGGTCCAGCTCGAAATAGACCGCGCCCTGCAGATAGGGCAGTTCGCGCGGCGCGACCGGAAGCGAGCGCAGGGGAATGCCGGGCAATTGCAGGTTGACCAGATCGCGGATCTGCTCGACCGAGCCCACCTTGGTGGTGGCTGGAAACTGAGTGCGCAGCATCTCATGGGGAATGCCCGCCGACACCACCAGAACGAAGCGTCCGCCGGCGAACAGCGAGCGGTCGGTGATGGTGGCGGTGCGAATGCCGTAGCCGCGCTCCTGCAAGGGCAGGGAGACCGCCGTGCGCTCGATCACCAGATTGAGGGCTTGGCGCAGGATGTCGAGCACCGGCTCAAGGCTGCGTTCCAGATCGTGATGCACATAAGGCGGCAGCGGAGTCGGCCGCCGGCGATGGGTGTCGAAGGTCGCAAGGTCCCCGGCAAGGCGCACCAATTCGCGGAACAGCGTCTCGGGATGGGAGCCGGGCAGCCGCGCCAGATGATGGAGCACATTCTCCGAGGAATTCATCACCTGGAGCAGCAGCATGTCGATGAGGCCCGCGCTGTCGGCCGACATGCGGCTCGGATCGCAGCGCTCGGCGAGCGCCTCGCCGCGGGCATGGACCAGGCCTTGGACCTCGGCCACCACCTGGAGCAGGCGGGGCGAGGCATGGAAATCGAGACAGGGCGGGATGAAGCTGTTGGAGAGTTCGACAAGGCCGGTCGCACGCACCTCCTCGATCCGCGCCAAGGGCAGCAGCACGAGCCCGTCCTGCGGCTCCCCCTCGAAAACGAGGCCGGTATTCAACTGCCCGAGCCGCAGGTCCACGGGCTCGCGTTCGGGCGCGCTGCTGTCGCGCACCGGCTGGGTCAGCGCGCGCAGGCGGCGCAGATTGGCGCCCACCTCGACGATCTCGACCGCATCGTTCGATCGCGCCGGCACCGCAAGATAGACGATGCCGCGCTTCAGGTTCGCCGGCACCTTGCGCGGCGGCGGCGGGGGCATCTGATAGGGCATCATGGCGACGCTCCCATCCGGCAGGACGGCTTCGCAGCGCGTGATGCCGATCTGGCCCAGCTTCAGCAAGTCTTCATCCAGCGTCAGCGCGCGCAGGCCCCATCCGTCGGGGCGCAGACCCGCCACGCGGGATTCCAGCAGGCTCTCCAGCCAGCGGTCATGCTGCTGGAAATGCTGCGGCTTGACGAACATGCCTTCAAACCAAAGGGGTTTGCTCGTCAACGACATGCCTTCATGCTCTCCGAATTGGACGGGAAACGGCGCGGCGGCTACAGGCCGAACCAGCCCTTGCCCCGCGTTGCGTTGAGTTCCACCGTCACGGCAAGGCTCGTGACCGTCACGAGCAGATAATTGGTCTTGGCCGGCGTCAGCTCCACGATGGAGCGCCATTGCGCGGACGAGATGTCCCGGAAGCCGGCGATGACGCCGAGATATTTCACGTCGCCGGTGATGGTGTGATCCACCTCCTGGGTCGTGCCGGGCACGATCTCCACCACCTCCTTCGACAGCATCTCCGGACCGAGGCGGGCGATGTCGTTGTCGAACAGCTCGAAGAAGGTCGCGGCCATGAAATTGGTCTGCGCCTTCAAGTCGTACAGCTTGATGACAACCGGCGAGGGCACGCCCGATTGATTGGGATTGATATTGGCGTCCGCGCGCACCGTGATCTTGGTCGGCGTTTCCACCGGCGGGGGCGGTCCGGGTGACGCGCAGGCGGAAAGGCCGGTGCCGCACGCCACCAGCCCCAGCAAGGTGGAGCGTCGGGTGATGAGGTCGGTCATGAGCGTTCGCCTCCGCGCATGCTCTCTACGTGGTGCGCATAGGCGCGGGCGAATTCCTGTCCGACCAGTTCGGGACTGAGCACGTCAAGCGCGTCCACCAGCCGTTCGTGCATGATGAGATAACGGTCCCACAAGCGCGCCTTATCGGCACGGCGGCCGAACACCCCGGCATTGCCCGCATCACCTTCGGCTTCGAACGTGATGGCGGCCGGGCTGATGCGCTGCATCAGACGCACAATGGTCGCCTGCATGGCATCGCTCGCGGCGAGCTCATGCACCTGCAATTCGTGGAACACGGCCCGCGCCTGTCCGATCGGATCACGGTGTCCCGCGCCTTGGCCGGCAAAAAGCCGGCGCAAGGCGTCGTCTGCCGAGCCGGCCATGAGGAAAGGATTTTCCTCTCCAGCCATCCGGGTAGCGTCAAGATTCAGTTCTGCCTTGAGCCGCCGGCGCGTCGCCTGAAGCTCCAGCAGGCCTCCCACCAGCGCCCGCACCAGCAAGGCGAGGTCGGTGAGCACCTGCGCCTGTTCCGCCCCGGAGAGGCGCGACGGGTCCAGCCCCAGCAGTGACCAGACATTCGTCTCGTCACCTTGAGCGGCAATGGAAGGCGGCGGCGGGGTCGGGGTGGCCGGCACGGGCGCCGCCCCAAATGCCCCGGGAGGCGGGGTCAGCGGCGGCGGGCTCACAAATGCGGCAGGAGCGGGGGCCGGCATGAACGGGGCCGGGCTCGCAGGGGAGAAGGGCTGCGGAGGAAGCGCCTGCGGCGCCGGTGTCAGCGCGGCGGGTGCCTGCGGGGGAAACGCGGGAGCTGCGGCGACCCCAGGCGCCTTGGCGCGGCCGCGCATGCGCAGAAGCGTCACCATCGCTTCCGGGTCGTCCGGGGACGGAAGGGGCGCAGCGACCGGCGGCAAAGGAGGCGGGGGCGCCATGGGTGGAGGGGCGTTGGCTTGCCGATCTGCCGCGCCCTCCACAAGGCGTGGAATGAGAACGGACAATTCGTCGAGGAAGTCCGGCGGAATGACCGCGGCATCGGCCCCGCTTGGCGGCACCTGTGGTGGAGGCGCGCCGGTGGGAATGCCGGGGGCACGAGCGCCGCCGACATCGCCCGCGCCGAACGGTGGAACGGGCGGCGGTGCGGCGGGGGCGGCCGGGAAGGGGGAGGGCGCAGAGAACGGCGCAGCCGGAGCAAAGGGGGCTGCCGGAATAGGCTTCGCCCCAAGATCCACATCGGGGATGGTGCGCGCGTTCGGCGACATCAGGGGCCGTCCGACGTCGCGGAGCCCGAAATCGCTGCGGTCCCGGTCGCGCTTTCCAATCCCTAGATCTTTGAAGGGATTATCGGTTTCCTGAAGCGTGTCCTCCCCGTCCAGCGCCGCCAGGGGATCGAGCGGCGTGCGTGCGCCGGCGGGCGGGCCGGATGGGTTTCCGACGCCCGAGGGCCCCGCGCGCAGACCCGGCATGGCACGAGGTGGCGGCGCGGGCGGCAAGGGATTTTGAGGCACGGAAGACGGGGCAGGGTCCGCGACCCGCGCCACCTCCACCTGGATCACATAGGGTCCGAGATAGACGAGATCGCCGGAGACCAGCAGCGCGCTGTTGCCGCGCCCCAGCGGCGCATCGGTTACATTCACATAGACGCCGTTGGTGGACAGGTCAGCGATCGTGAAGCCCTGGCCGGTAAAGCGGATTTCGGCGTGTCGCGCGGACAGTGTGTTGGTGGGGTCGGGTAGCCGCCAATCACAGGTAGCAGACCGGCCGATGAACCCGCCCGCTGAACCGAATTCGTGAGACTTTTGTGTCCCAAGGCTCTGCCCCTGCTCTCCGGTGACAGTCAGCCTCGCTTTCAACGCCACGTTTTTCACCCCCGCGGTGTGCGCTTGCCGGACATCCGGCGAAGACGGGGGTTCGTTGCGCACAGGTCTCGACCTGGCCCCCGCCCAAGCCGGTCGCGATTCGGGCCACCTTCGGTTGACGCACCGCGCGGCGCGCCTTGTCGGAAGCAGCAAAATGCAAGCCCCGGCGACCCGATCGGCGCGGCTTTGACCGCTACCTTCATGAAGAACAGTGACAGAGGGATTACGGCCCGCAGATAAGGTTAATGGCCGGCCCTGCGCCTCGGCCTACATCGCCTCTGCGAAACGGTCGGCCGCGAAGTCCGCGAAGGGGCATTCCTCCTGCTCGGGGTCCGGTGAAGGATCGAGCCAACTGGTCCAGCCGAGCCGCGTTTCCCCAAGCACGAAGGGAGGCGCCGCGCCCGGCTCCAGCTCAAGATGGATATCGAAAGCCAAAGGGTCGCGCAGCGACAGTTCAACCAATTCGACCACGGTGCGGAAGATCGGCTGGTCCGGCAGAGCACGCAGGAATGTGTCCTGGTCGAGTGGGCCGAGGACCACGCGGAATTTTCCGAGTTCGTCCCGCACCTGCGAGCCCACGATGAAGTCCACGCCCAGCTCAGGCGCGCTTTCGCCGAGGCGGGTGCGCCGGTGGGTTGGGATGAGAACGGTGCGGGGGATGAATTCCTCGATGCGCGCCGGAAGCCGTGTGCAGTGGGAAATGACCGTCCCGATGATGGAGGCCGACAGGCTGTAGCAGCTCAGCAGGCCGGCATAGGGCATCAGGGTGGTGCGTTCCGCCGTGTCGTCGGTCGGCATCAACCCCATCAGCGAGCCGACCGCGCGCGAAACGGGGTCGGTTGAGCCGGGCTTGTATTGCAAATAATGGCGCTGATGCTTGTGGATGCGGATCAGCAGCGATGTCAGGCGGTGATTGAAGAAATCCAGGAAAGCCCCAAATCCCCCGCCCGCATCGAGGTCGCGGATGACCTCTTCCGTATAGAAGGGCGGAAGGGGCGAGGAGGGGCCGAACAGGCCCAGGAAGTTGACGACCACATCGAGCCGGTCATCGTCTTGCGCCCAATTCAGCGCCTGCACTTCCCGCGGCGGATAGCCGAGGCTGGGATTGGCGCGAAACCGCACCCGCTCCCGGCTGGGATTGGCCGTGCCGCCCGCTTCCGCCAGCTCCGGGAAGCGCGCTTCGAGACGCTCGGTCAGCGCAAAGAAGGCCCAGAAACGCGCCTGCTCTAGCCATTCCGGGCTCGGCCAATGGGCCTCATCCTCGCCGTCTCCTGACGAAGACGGCGGATTGCTCTGCGGGGCAGGCAGAGGGTGCGGAACCTGCGGGGAATGTTGAGGCGCGAGCCCTTGAGCAGTCTCGCTCATAGCAGGTTGTTTACGCCCCGGCGGGGCGCCCATTCATACTTGATATTGCTCTCACTGCCGCGCACCGCGAACTGGTGCATGCTGTTAACGGTGGCGAAAGCGGTGAGCACCTTGTCCAGCACGGTTCCGAACAGGAACATCTCTGCCTCGCCGCCCACCTTGCTCTCTTGGCACACCAAGGTGAAATGGCGGATGCGCACCGGCATGCCCCGCACCAGGATGTCGCCGGAGGCGTTCTCGAACCGCTCAAGCCCCGACAGAAGCAGATCCAGCCGGCGGCGGCTCTGATCGTCCTGCACGGCGCGGAAGTCGAAGGTGGAGATGAGCTGGCGCAAGGCCGTCACGTCGGCGATGGAATTGAACGAGCAGCCGAGGGCCGCAACGAGCCGCCACAGCAAGCCGTCACTCAAGGGCGGCGGAACCTCGCTCGACACCCGCGCGATATTCTCGAACTGAACGCCGCTCGGCGTATTGGAGCCGGGCTGGTTGATCGCGCCCACCGCGAGGCGTTCCGCAAGCCGCCCATTGGAGCAGGTCAGAGAGATGGACACCGTTTCCGCGCGGGGAATGCGGCGGCGGTCCAGGCGGTCAACGAAGGACAGATAATGGTCGATACGCCGGCCCGAGACGGACGGGCGCGCCCGCACGCGGACATAAGAGGTGTTGGCCCGGTCCCCGGGAAGGTCGTGGCGGAAGGATTCGAACGGCTCATAGATGATCCGTTCCGAGGAGCCTTGGACGTAGCCGGTGACGCTGTCCACCGTGTGGATGGTGGACGCCTCGCCTTGGAGCGGCAGGAGGCGATATTCCGTCTTGCCGCCATCCATATTGAGCGGCCGCGCGTCGGCGGGAAACAGGTTCACGGCGGGGGTGCAATTCAGGCGGATCGAGTCCGGCGGCACCCGCACCTGCTGGGGGAACGGGCGCTCGAACTGGAACACCAGTTTCACGCTGCGCTCCGGCCGCTCGGCCAGCGGTTCCAGCCCGGAAATCTCTCCATAGAGGAATTTTTCCGGCACCAGCAGATATTCCTGCAGCAGGCGGAAGCCTTCAACGGCGTTGCGCGGTTGGGCGAGCACGGCTTCTTCCGGCGTGAAGCTCACCGGCTGGATCGCCTTGGGACCGAGCGTGAGCAGCGTTTTCTCGCCGGAGCGGACCTTGATGCGGCGCAGATGGCCGAACATGCCCCGATAAAGATTGCGCGCCTGACGGGGATCGCCCAGTTCGGCAAAATGCAGCCGCAGGGGGAACTCCGCCAGCGCCGCGAAGCTGGTCTGGGGCAGGCATTCCAGATCGAAGCTCAATTCCGCCTGGGCGCCGCCATTCTCCAGCACGATGTTGCGGATTTCGAACGGCAGAACGTCGAGATGGAAGGAGGTGACGAACGGGCAACTGGTCCCTTCCACCGAGGCGGAGCGCACCTGCGTGCCGCGCGGCACGGTGATCGCGCTGCCATCGCCCCCGGGGCCCTGGCGGAAGCACAAGGTGGTGGTGGGCGGTATGGGTTGGAGATAGGCGGGCCAGATCAGGCGCAGCAGGTCATGGACGAGTTCGGGCAGATCGTCGTCCAGACGCTGGCGGAGCGTCGCTGTCAGGAAGGCGAAGCCTTCCAGCAGGCGTTCCACGTCCGGGTCGGCGGCCTTGCGGGAAAGATAGCCCGCGAGCTTGGGATTTTCCCGCGCGAAGACGTCGCCGAGGTCCCGCAGATAGGACAATTCATCCTGGTAATACCGGTTGAGCGCCATCTCAGCCGTCGCTCACATTCACGAAGCCGTTGTTGTTCAGCACGGTATCGAAGGCGAGGCGCTGCCCGCCCTCCTCCAGGTTCAAGGTGGCATGGATCCGGAACGCGAGGCGCAGCGGATTGGAGCGGTCGGGCACGTGGCGCACCGTGACCTGCGAGAGGCGCGGCTCGAACTTCTCGATCTGCTCGCGCACTGCCGAGGCGATGATGGCGAGGGCGTCGGGAAAGCGCCCGGCGAGGTCGTTGAAGTCCGGCATGCCGAAATCCGGACGAGACTGGCAGCAGGCGGCGCGCGAATTCAGCACATGGCGCAGATTGCGCAGCACCGAAGTCATGATGTCCACCGCATCCGATTTGCGCACCATGTCGGGGTCCGCAAGTGCCACAGCGGGACGCTCGGGCTCGGTCAGCCGTTCCATCAGGGTGCGGTTCGCCATCGGGACGGCCTTTGGAGGGGAGGGCGGCGGAGAGACCGCCGCCCGTCCGGGATCACGCCTTATCCAGCTTGCCCTTGAGGGTCAGCGTGAAGTCGGCGCCCATATATTTGAAGTGCGGCTGCACCGCCATGGACACGCGATACCAGCCGGGCTCGCCTTCCACGTCCTCCACATTGATCTGCGCCGCGCGCAGCGGACGGCGCGAGCGCACTTCTGCGGAGGGGTTCTCCTGGTCCGCCACATATTGGCGGATCCATTTGTTGAGCTCGGTCTCCAGCTCCACGCGGGTCTTCCAGCTGCCGATATTCTCGCGCTGGAGCACTTTGATGTAGTGGGCGAGGCGGTTGATGATGAACATGTAGGGCAGCTGGGTGCCGAGCTTGTAGTTCAGCTCCGCCGCCTTGCCTTCCTCGCTATTGCCGAAGAATTTCGGCTTCTGGACCGAATTGGCCGAGAAGAAGGAGGCGTTGTCGGTGCCCTTGCGCATGGTCAGCGCGATGAAGCCCTGTTCGGCCAGCTCATATTCCCGCCGGTCGGAGATCAGGGTCTCGGTGGGGATCTTGGCCTGAAGCTGGCCCATGGATTCGAAGGTGTGCAGCGGCAGGTTCTCCACCGCGCCGCCGGACTGGGGACCGATGATGTTCGGGCACCAGCGGAAGTTCGCGAAGCTCTCGGTGAGGCGCGTCGCGAAAGCGAAGGCGGCATTGCCCCAGAGATAATTCTTGGTGGTGCCCGAGGAGGCTTCCGAATAATTGAACGACTTCACCGGGTTGCTGTCCTGGCCGTAGGGCAGGCGCAGCAGGAAGCGCGGCGCGGTCAGGCCCACATAGCGCGCATCCTCGCTCTGGCGGAAGCTGTTCCACTTGGCGTATTTCGGCCCTTCGAAGATGGACTGCAGGTCCTTCAGGTTCGGCAGTTCCTCGAAGCTGTCGACGCCGAACATCTGCGTCGAGGCCGCGCCGATCACCGGCGCATGGGACATGGCGCCGACGCTGGCCATATATTGCAGCAGCTTCACGTCCTGCGGCCCGGGGCCGAAATCGTAATTGGTGATGACCGCGCCGATGGGCTGGCCGCCGAACTGGCCGTATTCGGCCGTATAGACATGCTTATAGAGGCCCGAGCGCACCACTTCCGGCGAATCGTCGAAATCCGCCAGAAGGTCGCCCTTTGCGACCGAGAGGACCTCCACCTTGATATTCTGGCGGAAGTCGGTGCGGTCCACCAGGAACTTCAGGCCGCGCCAGGCGGATTCCATTTCCTGGAACGCCTCGGCATGGAAGATCGCGTCCAGCTGGGCAGATAGCTTGGTGTCGATGGCCGCGATCATCTGATCGACCACGGCGCTGTTGACCTTCTCGTCGCCGCGCGTGGGCTTCAGAAGCTCCGACACGAAGGCGGCGACGCCGCGCCGCGCCACGTCATAGCCTTCGTCAGTCGGGCGCAGCTTCGTTTCCTGCAGGATCTGGTCCAGCATGGAGGCTTCGGTGGTGGTCGCGGCGGCGGCAGAGGCTTCTGCTGCGGTATCAGGCATGCTCATGGAAGCGGTCTCCGAATGTCTCGGACCCAGGGAAGCGCCCGGATCGGATCAGCCCTTGTTTTCGGTGGAGTCGGTCACTTCGGACAGGAAGCGCTGGCGCGCCGCCTCGTCCTCGATGACGCTCTGGATCATCTTGCGGAAGGCCGGGATATTGCCGAGCGGGCCCTTGAGCGCCACCAGCGCCTCGCGCAGTTCCAGCAGCTTCTTCAGCTCCGGCACCTGCTGCACAACGGCTTCCGGCTCGAAATCCTTCAGCCGGTCGAACTTGAGGCTGACCGAGATCTTCTCGTCGCCCGCGCCTTCGCTGAGCTTGTCCTCGACGGAGAGGTCGACCGAGAGATTGTGGCCCTTCAGCACCTCGTCGAAATTGTCCTTGTTGACGGAGACGAGGTCGCGCTCTTCCACGGGGCGCTCATCGGCCTTCTGGGTGAAATCACCCACCACGAGCACCTTCAGCGGAAGTTCGACTTCCTCCTTGGCGTTCCCGGTCGCCGGGCGATACCGGATGTTGACGCGTTCCTTGGGTGCGACGGAGTCGGCCATGTCCTAGTCCCCCTAACGATGCCTCAGGCGTGTACCAGCCGGACGGCGGTGCGAAGATCCAGACGGGCGAGGCGGCGCTGCGCGCCCTCCATCCCGTCGCGCAAAGCACGTTCCCCCAACAGCTTCTCCGCCGAGGGATGGCGATAGGCCCGCAGGGCGAGGCCCGCGGTGCGCAGCGCCAGCGCGGGCTCCCACCCGTCCAGGTTTCGCCGTTCAACCTCGCCTTCAAGATGCTGGACCAGCGGCAGCGCAATGGCGGGCAGGTCGAGATCGAGGCAGGTCTGGGCCTGGAGCAGGTGAATATCGAATTGGGCGCGCCCACCGGTGGCGGTGTCCCGGGCGCTCGCCAAACGGTCCAGCGCCTCGGCCTTGCGCCCGGCGCCGACCATCTCGCGGATTTCGGCAGTGAGATCGGCGAGACCCTCGGAGGGCGTCTCGGCCACCGTCCCGCCCGCCGCCGGGCTGTGCTGGTCGATCCAATTGCGCGTCGCCGCGTCGGCGAACGGCGTACCGTCCTGAAACGTCAAGTCGAGCAATGTCGGTAGCCGGCGAATGAACGAGAGAGTCTGCTCGATCACCGCTTCCACCGCCATGGCATAGCGCGGTCCCATGGCGAGCAGGGCCTCGGCCGAGAGCCGGTTGGCATCCAGCCAGAAGGGCGCCGAGCCGATCAGGCCTTCGAGATCGCGCACCACTGCCTCGTTCTCGCCGGCCCGGCGCATGGCGTCCACACCCTGTCGGCGTTGCGCCGAGGGCGCCATGAGGGGGGTGGTATGCCCCTTTGAATCGGGCGGGCCGGATATGTCGAGCCAAGCGGCCATCCGCGCGAGGCGGTAGCTGCGGGAGTCCGTGAGATCGATGTCCCGCAAATGCGCCGCATGCTGGCGCATGCTGTCGGACAGGGCGCTGATTGCCCGATCCAGGTCGGCGCCGCCAGCGGGCGCGGAAGGCGGCGCCGCGACGGGCGGCGGCGCGGGCGTGGCGCGCGACGGGGCGGTTGCCTGGGGCGTGGGCTCGATGGCCTGGGGAGCGGGAGCAGGTGGCGGAGGCTCGGCGGCCGCGGCCTCTGCCGCCTCGGCAGCAGCAGCCTCTTCTGCCGCCTTGCGTGCGCGCTCGGCCTCGGCTCTTGCAAGGCGCTCCTTGGCCTCCTGGGCCTTGGCGCGCACCGCGCGCACCAATTCGCCGAGCGCCACCTGTTCCTTGACCAGCTTTTCGGGCACCTGGACGGCGAGCGCCTCAAGGCGGCCGCTGGCATGAAGGACGGCCGGGATGTCGCTGTCTGCAACGGGAAGTTCTGAGGCGATCGGGGTCACACGACCGACGAGCCACTCCAGCACGGCGACGCGGGCACGCTCGCGCTTCGGCGGCAGCGCATCCCAGACCGTGTCCACCATGGCGGAGATGGCGTCGAGGCCAACGGCAAGGCCGCGCCATCCCTCGGTCTGTGTCAGTGCGTAGGTCAGCCACGCGCCAACCAGCAGGTCCCGCCCCTGGGAGAGAAGGCTCAGGGCTTCTCGCCCCACCTTGTCCCATCTGACCGCCTGCGGGCCTTCCGTCTCGATCCGGCGAATTTCGGTTTCAAGCTCTTCGAAGGCAGGGGTCGTGCGCAGATCTAACCCGATCGGGTCCGGCGACAAGGCGGCGACGAGCACGATGCTGCGCGCATCCTCGAAGGAGGGGAGTGTATCCTCGCTCATGTCGCCTCGATCAGGTCCCGCCGACAGACGTTGCGGAACGGAAAACACCTGTCGTTTTCCCCGCCTTCTTTGACGGTGTCATGAAACCTGGATTGCGTTCTTGCGACGCTCGGGCGGAGGAACGCCCCAAAAAGAGGGGATTACGCACCCCGTCGGCGCGGGCGGGGCACCGGGAAGGTGGACTTGGAGCGCCGGCGATGTCACATGCCAGAGGGCAGGATTGGCCCCGGGGCCGGGCAAGGAGAGGGCGCGAGATGCGGACCTATCTCGATTTGGTCGAACGGATTCTAAATGAGGGCGTCCGCAAGGACGACCGCACCGGAACCGGCACGCTGTCCCTCTTCGGCCATCAAATGCGCTTCCCCCTCGCCGAGGGCTTTCCCCTCGTTACGACCAAAAAGCTCCATCTGAAATCCATCGTCCACGAACTCCTCTGGTTCCTCGCCGGGGACACCAATGTCCGCTATCTCAACGAGAACGGCGTCACCATCTGGGACGA
>JASBUY010000391.1 GCA_030147645.1 Aquabacter sp.
GTCCCTGCTGATGGAGATGCAGGCGTGCCGCAGCCGCGAGTTCCTGACCTTTGCCGCTCCGCGGATGAAGGCGGCCTTCGGTGGCGCCGGGCCGGCCTGGGAAGCGGAGGCACTGTTCCGCGCTTACACGCGCGTGCGGCCCGGTTTCATTCGCATCGAGGCGGACGAGGTCACTTACCCCTCGCACATCATCCTGCGCTACCGGCTGGAAAAGGCCTTGATCGGCGGGGACATGGCGCTTGCCGACCTGCCCGGCGCCTGGAATGAGGGACTGCGCGACCTGCTGGGCATCGTTCCGCCAAACGACCGCCTGGGCTGCCTGCAGGATATCCACTGGCCGAGTGGCGGATGGGGCTATTTCCCGACCTATACGCTCGGCGCGATGACCGCCGCGCAGGTCTTCGACGCGGCGCGGCGTGCCGACGCAGACGTGGTGCCGGGGATCGCGCGCGGCGACTTCGCGCCATTGGTCAGTTGGCTGCGGGCAAACATCCACAGCAAGGGGTCGCTATTCGAGACCGACGATCTGCTGACGCGCGCCACCGGGCGTCCGCTCGACGCCTCGGTATTCATCGCGCACCTGAAGCGGCGCTATCTCGACGAAGGCTAATCAGCAGTCCCGGCGCACGGGACCGACCACAGAAGGATTGGCCCCCTGAACCGTCGGGGGGTGCTCCGTGGGCGAAGCCGGCGTCGGCCCACCCGGCGTGGTGCCGATATAGGAGCCACCGGTGCCGCCGCTCCAGGCGGTTGAGCCGTCGCCACCGGGGCGGGTGCCGGAATCGGCGCCTTGGGCCGGAGGCGTGGCCGGCGTCGTGGGCGTGGCCTCGCACCCGCTCTTCGTGGTGGCGGTCGCCTGCGCGGCTGCGGGCGGGGCGGCCCACACCAGCGCTACAGCAGCGAAAGCCAATAGGGAGATCGTCTTCATGGGGCATTCCCTCCGGTCTGTATCGGGAGAACGCACCCGCAAGCTCAGCCGTTCCCGACGACCCGTCCGCTCTGGGGCTCCGTGCCCTGCCAGAGTCTCACCGCTCCCGGGCCGGACGAGACACGACCGATGCGGTGCGTCGCTGGATAGCCGGCCGCGCGGATTTCCTCCACCAGCCGCTGGGACGCCTCCGGGGCGCAGGCGACGAGCAGACCGCCGGAGGTCTGCGGATCGGTGAGCAAGTGACGCTGCCAGTCGTCCATGCCGCCTTCCGGCGGCTGCACCTCGGCGCCGTAGCTCGCCCAGTTGCGGAGCGATGCGCCGGTGACGAACCCCTGCCGCACCAGCGCCTGCGCATGGGACAAGAACGGGATGGCCGAAAAGACGATCTCAAGGTCAACACCCGAGCCACGCGCCATTTCCAGCCCGTGCCCGAGAAGGCCGAAGCCGGTCACGTCGGTAATGGCGTGAACGTCCTTATCCCTCGCGAGGACGGCGCCGACCCGATTGAGGAGGGTGGTGGAGGCGATCATCTCCTCATAGCCGTCCGCCGACAGCGCGTCCTTCTTGAAAGCCGCGGAATAAACGCCGACGCCGATGCCCTTTGTGAGGATCAGTGCGTCCCCAGCCCGTGCCCCGCTATTGCGCCTGATGTCGGTCTTTTTGGCCGTTCCGATCACCGCGAGTCCATAAATGGGCTCGGGACTGTCGATGGAATGTCCGCCGGCAACCGGAATGTCGGCCTCGGCGCAGATGGCCGCGCCGCCCTGGAGAATGCTGCGGACGATGGAGGTGTCCACCTTGCCGAGTGGCATCCCGAGAATGGCGAGCGCCATGATGGGTGTCCCGCCCATGGCATAGACATCCGAGATAGCATTGGTGGCCGCGATGCGCCCGAAATGGTCGGGATCATCCACCACCGGCATGAAGAAGTCCGTCGTGGCGATGATGCAGGTGTCGCCGTCCAGATCCCAGACGGCGGCATCGTCGCCGGTTTCCGTCCCCACCAGGAGGCGCTCGAACGGCCCCGCCTGGGGCGCTCCGGCGAGCAGTTCCTGCAGCACCGCGGGCGCGAGCTTGCAGCCGCAACCGCCGCCATGGGCGAGGCTGGTGAGGCGGAAGGGAGCGTCGGTCATCGGATCGGTAATCCTCTCAAGTCGCCGCCCGCATCGGCGCAGCCGAGCGGGCGGGATCGATCAGGCATCAAGACGCGGCTCGGGCGCACCCGATCCCGCACAGGCGAGCAAGGCTGCCTGCAGAAACGGTCGCGGTGTTTAGCACGCCGACGCGGCCGGGATGTCCGGCCGCGCGGCAGGTCCGATCATAGGCGCCGGGATTGATCTCCCGAGCCTCCCGTCCCTTCCCTATCCGCACCTCAGACCGCAATTTCGGAGGCGCGGATGGAGTAACGGAAGGTGTCCGGGTCGAGGCAATCCAACAAGCCGGCAGCGGTGACCGCCTGGGGATACATGAGGAAGGGCAAGGCCGGCCCGTCATATCCCGGCAGCTTCACATCGTGTGCGGTGTTGTAGGCGAACCAGTTGCCTTCCCAACTGCCGAACAGCGCTTTGCGAGCAGCGACCACCTTCGGGTCGTCCAGCGCCAGCTTGCCCGGCGGCTCCTCAAGCACCACCTTGCGCACATCGGCAGGGTCCATGGGTACCCAGCCGAATTGCGAGAGATAGACTTCAGACCGGCAATGCTGCGCCTTGGTCACGATGTCCGAATTGGCACCGAGGCTCTTATAGCCGAACTGCGAAGGAACGACGCGCAGGCCGTAGACGTCGCGCGCCGGGATTCCCTGCGCCCGCACGAGGCCCACGAAGAGCGCGTTGAGGTCCGCGCATTTGCCGCCGAGATTGCCGCTCTGGAGCATGGCGGCGATATCGCCGATGCCGCAGCCGCGCGTCGCGGCATTGCGATAGGTGTTCTCGACGATCCATTCGAAGATGGCATGCACCTTTTGAAGCTCGTCTGTCTTTCCCGCGACGATCTTGTCCGACGTCTCCTTCACGATCCCCGTGGTGGGGATGAGGTCGGTGGCGGCGGTGTTGATCCGCCGGGCGTCCGCCGACAGGGGGGCGGGCGTTCCGGGTTTCGAAAGGTCCACGGACCAGTCGCGGGTCACCGCCTTGCTGGTCAGGTCCACGCGCGGCGCCGCAGTTCCGGGCTCCCATTGCAGATGAAGCATCTCCGCGCCGGATGCGGGATCGCGCACCAGCTTTGCGCCGGAGGCATTGGTGGTCCAGCTGTTCTCGCCCGGCTTGAACCAGTCCGGATTGCCGAAGGACGCGACCGGGAGCCACGCCTGGACCTTGCCCTCCGGCTTCAGAATTTCAACCGTGGTGACGATCTGGAAGCTGCGCCACTTGCCCACCTGCGGCGCAAAGACGGCGGGAGCCGCAGCCTGCGCCAACACCGCGCGCGGCAGCAGGGAAGCGGTGGCGGCAAAGAGCCCGCCTTTGAGGATGTCGCGTCGGCTGGTCATGTTCACCTCTCCTAGCGTCTTGTTAGTGTTGCATGCTGGAATTGGCCGGCTGGGCCGGCGAGCGCATGTCCCGGATCTGGGTTCGCACCTTTGGATCGGCCCAATCCACCGGGCCTTGTGCCCGCAGATGTGGAACGCCATCCCTGAGCACGAGGGTGGCCGGCAAAGCTGTCATGCCATAGGCCCGGGCGGCGGCCCGGTCCCGATCAAGCAGAATTTCACCGGGTGCTGGGAGCGTCTCGAAGAAGCGGCGAATGCGCGCTTCCGGCTCCGCCACATCGATCAGGATCACACGGACCCCCTCGGCGGCAGCAAAAGACGATAGCGCGGGCATTTCCTCACGACAGGGCTCGCACCAAGTGGCGAAGAAATGCAGGATGCTCGAACCCTGCACCGGCAGTGCGAGAGAGGCTTCCGACCCGGCAGGCGGGTCGAGGCGATCGAGCCGAATGACGGGAAGGGCGCGCGGCGCCACGGGCTCCAGCCCCACTGTGTCAGCGGCGCTCGGCCCATTTTGTGCGCAGAGCGCGAGGGCAGAGCCCAAGGCGAGAAAGAGGATTGTGCGGACGCCGACACCGCCGCGCCGACGCTTGAGACGGGCGCGGTTCGGGCGAGTGGGCCGCAATGAGCCATGTGAGCCCCGAGCCTCGGGAGCGGTGATCGAAACCACTTTGGAAGGGTGCGCCTCGGGATTGATCCAGTCAATCCGCCCAAGGAATAAGATGCAACGCAACATATTTGCGCCGATCGACTTCTCTTTACATTCGCACCTGCAGCATTTCCACCTTAGCTCCTTGAGCTTCCCCAGATGCCGCCCGTTTGCGATGGCTTGCTCAAAGAGAAACACCGCGTACGGCTAAGCAAATCCCCGTGTACATACCCTTGTACAGTTTGACATGGTTCCAATTCAAAATTAGCCTTGCCTGCAAGTCGGAATCCCGACGCGGGGCGATCATCGCCCCTCAAAATGTCCCCCGTGCGGGGCGCCCAATCGGAGGTCATCTTCGATGAACATGGAGCTCTCGCGGCGCCAGTTCTTACGAACGGCGGGTGCGGGTATCGCAGGCACATCCCTCGGCGCGCTGGGCTTTGGCGGCGTCGAAGAGGCGATGGCGAGCGCGATCCGTCCCTTCAAACTTGTGAACACGACCGAAGTCCGCAACACCTGCACCTATTGCTCGGTCGCTTGCGGCATTCTCATCTTCTCCAAGGGTGATCTGAAAAAGGGCGAGAAAGCCGAGATCACCCATATCGAAGGTGACGTCGACCATCCGACGAACCGGGGAACGCTCTGCCCGAAAGGCGCAGCCCTGCTCGATATCGTCCATTCCAAGCAACGCCTGTCCTATCCGATGATGCGCAAGGCGGGATCGGACAAGTTCGAGCGCGTGAGCTGGGACGTCGCCCTGGACAAGATTGCGCGGGTCCTCAAGGACGATCGCGACAAGAATCTGGTCCTGAAAAACAATGATGGCGTGCCCGTGAACCGGTGGACCACCACCGGCTTCCTCGCCGCCTCGGCAACGACCAATGAAACGGCGTGGTGCACCTATAAGGTCGTGCGCAGCGCCGGCATGGTGGTTTTCGACAATCAGGCGCGCGTTT
>JASBUY010000392.1 GCA_030147645.1 Aquabacter sp.
TGGGCCGGAAGGCTCGAGACGATCAGTCCGGCAAGGCCGGCGGCGAGGAGGAGGCGGCGGGAAAACGGCATGAAGGGGCTCCGTAAAGTCCCCTCTGTCATCGCAAGACATGTGCCAGTCGCACCCACACGCGTTCCGCGCGCACCGGGCTCCCTGCCGTAAGCGCCGCGCATGCAAGGGGAGCAGCTTGCCTAAGAATCGAGCACTGACATAGGCCCTCGCCCGGCCAAAAGAAAAGGCCCCGCCGGTTTCCCGGGGGGCCTTGCCTGGATTTAGGCCGCGTCAGTTGGCGACGCTGGTCTTGTTCGGGTTGGGCGGGAAGGCCGCGTTCTTCTGCGTGCCTTCCAGCAACTCCTTGGCCATGTTCAGCTGGGTATCGTCCTTGGGGTCGGCGGGGACGTAAGACGGCGAACCGGCCTGCTCGTCCTCACCATTCTTCAGATGTCCCTTCAGCGAAGCCTCGCCGCGAGTCGTGTCGCCGCCGGCGGCCGCGATCTTGGCCTTCTGCTCGTCGGGCAGGTCCTGGATCAGGACGATGTCCGGCTCGATGCCCTTGGCCTGAATGGAGCGGCCCGAAGGCGTGTAATAGCGCGCCGTGGTCAGGCGCAGCGCGCCGTTTCCGCCGAGCGGGATGATGGTCTGGACGGAGCCCTTGCCGAAGGTGCGCGAGCCGAGGATGGTCGCGCGCTTGTGGTCCTGCAGGGCGCCCGCCACGATTTCAGAGGCCGAGGCCGAGCCGCCATTGGTCAGCACGATGATCGGCCGGCCCTTGGTCAGGTCGCCACCGCGGGCATTGAAGCGCTGGGTCTCGTCCGCATTGCGGCCGCGGGTGGAGACGATCTCGCCCCGCTCCAGGAAGGCGTCGGACACGGCGATCGCCTGATCGAGAAGACCGCCCGGATTGTTGCGCAGGTCGATGATGTAGCCCTTGATCTTGTCCGGGCCGATCTGCGCCGTCAGATCCTCGATGGCCTTCTTCAGGTTGTCGTAGGTCTGCTCGTTGAACGAGGTGATTCGCACATAGCCGATGTTCCCGTCCTCGATGCGCGAGCGCACGGCGCGGATGCGGATGGTGTCGCGCACCACCTTGATCTCGATCGGCTTGTCCTGGCCCTTGCGCACCACGGTGAGCGTGATGGGCGTGTTCACCGCGCCGCGCATCTTCTCGACCGCCTGGTTCAGGGTCATGCCCTGCACCTGCTCGCCGTCGAGCTTGGTGATGACGTCGCCCGCCTGAACGCCGGCTTTGGCGGCGGGGGTGTCGTCGATGGGGGCGATGACCTTCACGAGGCCGTCTTCCATGGTGACTTCGATGCCGAGGCCGCCGAATTCGCCACGGGTCTGCACCTGCATGTCGCGGAAGCTCTTCGCGTCCATGTAGGAGGAATGGGGATCGAGCCCGGCGAGCATGCCGTTAATGGCCGCTTCCACCAGCTTCGCGTCGTCCGGCTTTTCCACATAATCGGAGCGCACGCGCTCGAACACGTCGCCGAAGAGATTGAGCTGGCGATAGGTGTCGGAAGACGCAGCCTGAGCCGCCATGCTCGAAATGGCATCGGTTTGCGTCACGAGCACCGTCATGAGTGCGCCGGCGGCGACGCCGAAACCAAAGAGAGACGTACGACGCATCATCCGCGCACCTTCTGACTGTCCGTTGCCGCCCACCACGGGGCGGGATCGATCGAAACTCCGTCCTTGCGGAATTCCACATATAATTGCGGCTGTCCCGAGGCCGCGTTCGCCGCGCGCGACCCGCTTCCCATCACCGCGACCGGTTCGCCGGCCAGGACGAACTGGCCGAGATCCACGGTGATGCGGTCCATACCCGCCATCAGGACATGGTATCCGCCGCCGGCATTGATGATCAAGAGTTGCCCGTAGCTTCGGAACGGGCCCGCATACACCACCCATCCATCAGCCGGGGCGGTCACCTGAGCTCCCATGCGGGTCGCGATGGTGAGGCCTTTCTCCATGCCCCCGACGCCGTCGGAGGCGCCGAAATCCTTCAGCCGCACGCCTGCAACCGGTAGCGGCAGCAAGCCTTTGGCTTCCACGAACGGCATGGCGGGCGCGATGCGCGCGGGGTTCTGGAGGGCGGCGATTTCGGTGGGACCTGGGGTGGCGTTGGGCGTATCGGCGGGCGCCGTGGTGCGCGCCGCCTCGGCGGCACGGGCGGTCGAGGGCACGTCCCGTTCCAATTTGGTCACGAGATCGTGCACATCACCGGTGCCCTTGGCGAGCGATTCGGCCTGGGCCTTCTCCGTTTGCGGCAAAGGCTGGGTCGCCGCCTGCTGCCGCTGGCGCTCACCCACCAATGCGGAGATGCGGGCACGATCCTCGTCCAGCGACTGGCGCAAGGAGGTGAGGCGGTCGCGCGCGGAGGTCAGTTCCGTGCGCACCCGGGCCAATTCGGAGAGGTCCGCGGCCAGGGTCTCCGCCTCCACCCGCATTTCGGGAAGGATCGCGCCCAGCAGGATGGCGGAGCGCACGGCGTCCAGCGCATCACCCGGCCGCATGATGAGCGCGGGCGGCGGGTCGCGCCCCATGCGCACCAGCGCCGCCAATACTTCGGCCAGCACGGCGCGCCGCGCCTGGAGCGAGGCCGTGATCTGCGAGGCCGTTCGGTCGAGTTCGCCCATCCGCGCTTCGACTTCGATCAACTGCTGCTCCACCTCACGCGAGCGTGCGGCGGTATCCACCAGAATCTGGTTGAGCTTTCCCCTGTCCCCGCGTGCGGCCTCCAGGTCGGCCGCAAGCCGCTTCTGGAAGGATTCGTTGCGGGTCACGTCGTTCTTCAGCGCGTCCGTGTCCACGCGGGGCACGCTCGCGGCGGCCGGCGGGCGCGGGCGCGGCACCGGTGCGCCCGCAGGCGGAGCCGGCGCCTGTGCCGGCGCCGGCAGCGCCGGCACAGCGGCAAGCAGAACCGCGACCGCAAGGGGACGAAGGCGAGCAATCATGAAGGAAGGCTAAACCAGCATGGTTGCGTAGAGGTAAACTCTGCCACAGGGGACGGCGCGCGAGGGCCTCCGTATGCGTCGCTGGAACCTGAAATTG
>JASBUY010000398.1 GCA_030147645.1 Aquabacter sp.
GAGGGCCACGCCCGCCCCCGCCAGCCTGCGCGCCGGCGGCTGGCCCCCTGATGCAACCAGCCATACCGACGTGCCGGCGGCCGAGCACGAAACCCCAGCGATGCGGATTGCCAAGTTCCGCATCGGAGACATCGTGCGCCACCGGCATTTCCCCTTCCGGGGCGTGGTGTTCGACGTGGACCCGGTGTTCGATAATACCGAGGAATGGTGGCAATCCATTCCCGAGGACATCCGCCCGCACAAGGACCAGCCCTTCTACCACCTGCTCGCGGAGAATGCGGACAGTGAGTATGTGGCCTATGTCTCCGAGCAGAATTTGGAGCTTGACCCTTCAGACGAGCCCATGCGCCATCCCCAGCTCGCTGAAGCCCTCGCCGAGGACGGCGCTGGCGGCTGGCAGGTGCGCCCGAGCCTCCTGAACTGACGGGATGCGCCGCCCGGTGAGGGCGGCGCGAAACCCTCACTGGAGCGTCGTCTCCGCCAGCCAATTCTTCACCGCATTCAGGCCTTCGCCCCGATTGCCGGTGCGGTGATGGGCCTCCTGGAAGATGGCGAGCTGCATGTCCGCGCTGGTTCCCTGCGCCGCGATGGTGCGCAGATGCATCAGCGCATCAAGGGCGCCCAGCGCATCGGCATCATCCGCCACCAGCGCGATCAATTCCTCCACCGCGTCCGGCACGGGCACGGCGCTGCCACGCTCCATGTCCACGAACGAGCCGTGGATGCCATAGCGCTGCGCGCGCCACTTGTTCTCGTTGGCGATGGCGCGATGCACCGTGCCGATATGGGCGTTGTGCTGCGGGTTGCGGACGAGATAGCGCACCAGCGCCCGGTACAAGGTGGCGATGGCCACCGCGTCCTCGACGCGGGTGCAACTGTCCGGCGCCCGCAATTCCAGCGTCGGATGCTTGGCGGACGGGCGCAGCGCCCACCACACATAGCTTGAATCGGCAATGGCCCGCGCCGACACCAGGGCGTCCACATAGGCCTGGTAGGCGGCATTGTCCTCGAACAGTTCGGGCAGGCCCGTGCGGGGTAGTTCATCATAGGCCGCGAGGCGATAGCCCATCAGCCCGGTCTGTTTCGATCCCCAGAAGGGCGAGGAGGTCGCGAGGGCAATGAAATGGGGGAGATACGGCACCATGCGCCGCATCACATTCACCCGCTGATCCGGGTCGGGCAGTTCCACATGCACATGCAGGCCGCACACCATGTTGCGCTCGCCGAGCATCTGCAGGTCGTGCATCATGCCGTCATAGCGGTTCGCCTGGGTGTGGCGCACGCCATCCCAGGAGGCGGTCGGATGGGTTCCGGCTGCGATGAAGGCGAGCCCGTGCTCGGCGGCAATGCGCGCGGCGGTGCCGCGCAGGTCGCGCAGCTCCGCGAGCGCCACGCCCGTCTTGGTGGCCGGGTTGGTCGCGATCTCCAATTGAGACTGGAGCAGCTCGACCGTCACGGCATCGCCGAGGCCGGCCTGGAGATCCTTGAAGAAGCCGGACGGCATGCGGCGCTGAACCGCCTTGGTCTCGGCATCCACGACAAAGAATTCTTCTTCAATACCGAACTTATAAGTTGAGGTCATTTCTCCCTCCACCCAATCGGAGCCGAAACGCGGCCATACGATTTTGGTTTCGCGGAGGGTGAGGGAAAGTCCGCCTGAAATGTGGCGGTGCCCGACAACTGGAGCACGTCCAATTTTAACGTGAAGGCGATTTTCCTGCATCGGCAAAGCCTGAGCCGCCGTCTGCCAACACGGGTGTCATCAAAGAAAAAATACGCTGCGACGTTCGGAACAAAAAGGTCGCGTGCGGCACGCTTGACCTAAACAGTTCCAAAATCGCCCAGGGTGGCCTGCACCAGGGACAGCGCCACGATGGCCGCCGTGTCCGCGCGCAAAATCCGCGGGCCGAGCGAAAGGCGCACGCACCGCTCGCGTCGCTCCAGCATCTGACGTTCTTCCGGCGCGAACCCACCTTCCGGCCCGATCAGAACGACGGGACGGCCGGCGGGCCCGCCGCGAAGCGCTGCCAGGGGGTCGGCGAGCGGCGCCTCTTCGTCACAGAAGACCAGCAGGCGGTCATCGCCCAAGTCCGCGAGCCACCGGTCGAGGGTCTGCGGGTCGTCCAGCGTCGGCAGGCTGAGAATGCCGCATTGCTCCGCCGCCTCGATGGCATTGGCCTCCATCCGCTCCAGATTGACGCGGTTGACCTGCGTGCGGCGCGTGATGACCGGGGAGATGCGTGCGACGCCCATCTCCACCGCCTTCTGGATCATATAATCGAGCCGCGCATGCTTCAGCGGCGCGAACGCATAATCGATGAGACCCGACGGCCCCTGCGGGCGTGTCGCCTCTTCCACAATGAGGCGAACCTCGCGCTTCCCGCCCTCCGTGCGGCGCGCGCGCCATTCCCCATCGCGCCCGTTGAACAGCAAAATGGCGCCGCCCACCGGCAGCCGGATGACGCCCCCCACATAATGAGCCTGCTGCGGCGCCAGGGCGACCGTCTGGCCCTCATGAAGATCATCGGGAACGAACAGGCGCTGAATCCGGCCCTCGCTCACTTCTTCTCTCCCGCAGCGTCGAACTGCTTGAGATAGGCGATCAGGTCCGCGCGCTCATTGGCCGGCTTGATGCCGAAGAAGGCCATGCGACCGCCGGGGGCCACGGCCTTCGGGTTCGCGAGATAGGCATCGAGCGTCGCCTCGTCCCACACCTTGCCCTCGGCCGCGCCGGCTTTGAGATCGTCGGAATAGACGAAGCCGGGATATTGGGCCCATTTCGCCCCGACGATCCCGTTGAGCGGCGGGCCGACCTTCGGCTTCGCGCCGGGACCGACCGCATGGCAGGCCATGCACTTCATGAAGGCCTTCTCGCCCTTGGCGATATCGGGGTCGGCGAGCGCGGGGGTGGCGCACAGGAGGGCCAGGGAAACAAGCAGCAGACGTGTCATGGCGCCCTAGAGATCATGGAGATGAGCCAGGGACAACCCGACGCGTCGGCGCACCCACTTCAGGCCGGCTGCGCGACGTCCAGATGTCCCTTCAGTCCATCCAAAGCGCAAATGACGGCCGCCGCACTGATCTCGCGCAGATCGATCTGTCCCGGCGGCGGGCGCAAGCCGGCAACGCAGGGATTGCGCGGGCCGGTCACTTCCAGGGCGGTCGGCCCGAACAGGCCGATGCTGGGCACGCCGAGCGCGCCGGCAATGTGCAGCATGCCCGAATCATTGCCCAGGAACAGCGTCGCGCTGGCCAGTTGGAAAACCGCATCCTCCAGGGGCGTGCGCGTGAAATCCCGGATGGGCGCCGTGGCGGCGATCACCTCGACCATCGCCTGCTCCTGCGGCCCGCCCAAGACCCAGATCTCCCAGCCCCGCGCGGCGAAGGTGCGCGCCACCTCCGCGAATCGCTCCGCAGGCCACAATCTGCGGTCGTTATAGGCGCCGGGGGCGATGGCAAGCACCGGCGCAGTGGGTCCACCCGCCAGCACCTCGCTCTGCCAGCGCGCCAGCTCGGCCGCAGGCGCCACCATGCGCGGCGGCAGGAGCGGCCCGCAGCCCGCCAACCCTTCCGGCGCGGCGAGGGCGCAGACCTTTTCGGTTTCGCCATGCAGACGCCGGTCGCCGAATTGCGGGCGATTGATCAGTGCCACCCGCCCCTCTCCGAACCAGCCGACGCGCTCGGGAATACCGGCGAGGAAGGGAACGATCGCCGACTTGAAGGTGCGGCTCACCACATAGACGCGGCGATAGCGCTGCGCCCGCAAGCGCGCGGCCAGCCGCAGCTTCTCCCGCACGCCGAGACGCCCATGGGGCGTGTCGTCCACGAAGGCCGCCCGCAGATCCGGCACGAACGGGACGATGCGATGGGTGGGGCTGCGGCACAGGAAATCGATGGCGATGCCGGGATGGCGCGCTGCCACGTGGCGCGCCAAGGCGAAGCAGCGGACATGGTCCCCGATTCCGCCAAACCCCACGATCAAAAACGCCTCACCGGCCTGGGGCGCGATGCCCCCGTCTTTTATCATCTTACCACCTCGCCCGCCCCACCCGTGACCGGACACGTCCTCGGGGTCAAGGGGCTTCGCGCGCCGCCGCTTCGCCGCGCGCCTGTGTCTGCTTGGCGAGGGCCTCCAGGTCGCTTTCCATCTGCGCCTGGCCCTTCGCATCCAGCACCGGCGGTCGGGGGATATCGGGTGCCGCCGTCGCCAGATTGGGGAATTGTCCGGCCGGAGCCTGGGGCACGTCGGGCTCCTTGGGTCCGAACATGCCGAACACCCCTTCTCCCGCGCAGCCCGTCAGGAGCGCGAGCGCAACCACGAGCGTCGGCATGCGCCATGCCCACCCTCGGATCTGCATTCGCGACGGCTTGCCGTGTGACAATGGGACCTCCTTGGACCGACACCATCTTGTGCCGAACATCTTTTGGGTGCGAGCGCGCCCCTCGCCCACCGCCTTTCACCCCGCTAATATGCCCGAAGCAGGAAACGCAATACAGAGCCGAGTGTTCTCACAAGGACACGAAGCTGCAAGGAACGCGCATGTCGGCCAAGCAGGAAATCACGACCGAAGTCCGTCCGCCAAAGCTCGACATGGATGCCTTCGCCAACAATCTGGCGCAGCTTGTGGAAGAAGGCGGCAAGGCGCTCGCCGCCTATATCCGCCCCCGCGAGGCGGGCAAGAAGGATGAGCTTGCTGACGACGTCGCCGACGCGGTGCGCACCATCGGCAATGTCGCGGAATATTGGCTCTCTGATCCCCAAAGGGCGGTGGAGGCGCAGGCGCGCCTCATGACCGGCTATATGGGGGTGTGGACCTCCGCGCTGCGGCGCATGTCCGGCGAGCCGGCCGAGCCGGTGGTGAAGCCCGACAGCCGGGACGCCCGCTTCAAGGATGAGGAATGGTCCACCAATCCCTTTTTCGACGCGCTGAAGCAGACCTATCTCGTCACCTCCCATTGGGCGGACGCCATGGTGAAGGAGGCGGACGGCCTCGACCCCCATGTGAAGCACAAGGCGGAATTCCTGGTCCGCCAGTTGTCCAATGCCATTTCCCCGTCCAACTTCATCCTGACCAACCCCGAATTGCTGCGCGAAACGGTCAATTCGTCGGGCGAAAATCTGGTTCGGGGCATGAAGAACCTCACCCAGGACCTGATCGAGGGGAATGGCGACCTTCGCATTCGCCAGACCGACATGTCCGCCTTCGAAGTCGGCCGGAACCTCGCTTTGACGCCGGGCAAGGTGATCTTCGAAACCGACCTCATGCAGCTGATCCAGTATGAGGCGACGACGCCGAGCGTGAAGAAAGTGCCGGTGCTCATCGTCCCGCCCTGGATCAATAAGTTCTATATTCTCGACCTGACGCCCGAAAAATCCTACATCAAATGGCTGGTGGACCAGGGATTGACGGTGTTCGTCATTTCCTGGGTCAATCCCGATGCGCGTCAGGCCAAGAAGGGCTTCGACGATTACATGCGCGACGGCATCCTGGCGGCGTTGGACGTCGCGCTGCGGGTGACCGGCGAGCCGCAGGCCCATATGGTGGGCTATTGCGTCGGCGGGACGCTCTTGGCGGTAACGCTGGCCTATATGGCGGGCACCGGCGACACGCGCGCGGCGAGCGCCACCTTCCTCACCACGCAGATCGACTTCACCCATGCGGGCGATCTGAAGGTCTTCGTGGACGAAGAGCAATTGACGGTGCTCGAACGCCGCATGAAGGAGCTCGGCTATCTCGAAGGCAAGAAAATGGCGAGCGCCTTCAACATGCTCCGCTCAAATGACCTGATCTGGCCGTATGTGGTCAACAATTACATGAAGGGAAAAGCGCCCTTCCCGTTCGATCTTCTGTTCTGGAACGCGGATTCGACCCGCATGCCGGCCGCGAACCACTCCTATTATCTGCGCAATTGCTACCTGGAAAACAACATCGCCAAGGGCAAGGCGGAAATCGCCGGCGTGCGGATCGACATGAGCAAGGTAACGCTGCCGGTCTATGACCTCGCGACGCGCGAAGACCATATCGCTCCGCCCCGCTCGGCCTTCATCGGGGCCGGGCTGATGTCCGGCCCCGTGCGCTATGTGCTGGCGGGCTCGGGCCATATTGCCGGCGTGGTCAATCCTCCGGCGAAGAAGAAATACCAATATTGGACCGGCGGGCCCGTGACCGGGGAATATGAGGACTGGCTCGCCGCCGCCGAGGAGCATGGCGGCTCCTGGTGGCCGGATTGGATGGCTTGGTTCTCCGCCCTCCACCCGGAGGAGGTTCCCGCCCGATCCATCGGCGGCGGCGTCTTCAATGCTATTGAGGACGCACCTGGACGCTATGTGCGAGAAAAATCGTAATCCGCCCTTACGTTTTTCTCCAAGAAACTAAATATCGCCATCTTGTATCCGGTTTTTTATTGCACCGCCGATTGACGCACTCGCCGGCTTCTCCCCCTATACGTCGTGTGGGACATATTTTCCCGCGACGTATGGGGGCGAAACATGGGTGAAGCGTCGAAGGATGCGGGCTTGCTCGCGGGTGTAACGATTATCGATTTGTCCCGCGTTCTTGCGGGTCCGTTTTGCACGATGACGCTGGCGCATCTGGGCGCGCGCGTCATCAAGGTCGAAATCCCGGGCACCGGCGACGATTCCCGGGCCTTTGGCCCGTTCGCCAACGGCAAATCGCTCTATTTCTCCGCCATCAACTGCAGCAAAGAGAGCATCGCGCTCAATCTGAAGTCTCCGGACGATCGCGTCATCTTTGAGAAGCTGCTCGAAAAGGCAGACGTGCTGGTTGAGAATTATCGCCCCGGCACCATGGAGAAGCTGGGATACGGGTGGGACACCCTCCACCAGCGCTATCCGCATTTGATCTATGGCGCGGCTTCGGGTTTCGGCGATACCGGCCCCATCTCCAAGCGCGCCGCGTATGACATGGTGGTCCAGGGCATGGGCGGCATCATGAGCATGACCGGCTATCCGGGACAGCCGCCGGCCCGCGTCGGCATCTCGATTGGCGACATCACCGCCGGCATCTATCTCAGCAACGGCCTGTGCGCGGCGCTCTACAAGCGCGCTGTTTCCGGGGTCGCGTCGAAGATCGACATCGCCATGCTGGACTGTCAGGTCGCGATCCTGGAAGACGCGGTCACGGCCTATGACAAGACCGGGGAAATCCCCGGCCCGAAAGGAACCCGTCACCCCTCCATCGCACCGTTCCAAGCCTTCAATGCAAAGGACGGGATGGTGATCATCGCCGCCGGAAACGACCATCTCTTCTCGCTGATGGCCGGGGCTCTCAAGCGGCCGGATCTTACGACGGACCCCCGCTTCGCCAGCAATGAGCTTCGCCACGAGAACGTGGATGCCTTGCAGTCCGAACTGGAAAAGACCCTCGCCACCGGGCCGGTCCAGACGTGGCTTGACGCTCTGAACGCAGCAGGCGTGCCCTGCGCTCCCATCAATGACGTCCCGCACATGATGAAAGAGCCGCAAGTCGCGGCCCGCAACATGATCGTGAGCGTCAATGACCCGGTGGCGGGACCCATCAAGGTCGCCGGCAACCCCATTAAGGTGGTGGGGGCGGCCGAACCGACCACCTTCTCCCCGCCGCCGGAACTGGATGCGGATCGCGCCAAGATCCTCGCGGACTTCATCGGGGGTGGGCAATGAGCGACCCGCAGACCGCTCCCCTCGTCACGGTGGACGTCACGAACCATGTCGCGACCGTCACCCTCAACAATGCCGCCAAGCGCAACGCGCTGAGCGCGGCGCTGCTGGACGCCTTCATCGCGGCCATGGACGGCCTGAAGAGCCAGGAGGTGCGCGCGGTCATTCTGCGCGCGGCTCCAGGGCTCCCGGTCTGGTCCGCCGGACATGACATCAAGGAATTGCCGCACGGCCATGAGGATCCGCTCGGTTATGCCGATCCGCTGGAGCGGGCGTTGCGGACCATCCGGCAATTCCCCTTCCCTGTCATCGCCATGATCCACGGCACGGTGTGGGGCGGCGCTTTCGATCTGGTCCTGTCCTGCGACATGATCGTGGCCGACGAGACGGCCAGCTTCGCCATCACGCCGGTCAATCTGGGCCTGCCCTACAACACCACGGGGTTGCTCCATTTCATCGGCCGTTTGCCGATGAACCTCATCAAGGAAATGTTCTTCACGGCGACGCCGCTGAAGGCCGAAGACGCCGCAAAATGGCACATCGTCAACCACCTTGTGCCGTCTGCCGAGCTGGAAAGCTTCACCCAGACCTTGGCCGAGGGCATGACCCACAAGGCGCCCCTCGCCGTCTCGGTCATCAAGGAGCAGTTGCGGGTGCTGAGCGATTTCCAGCCCATCTCCGCGCAGGTATTCGAGCGCATCCAGGACATGCGCCGGGTGGTCTATGAAAGCGCGGATTTTCAGGAGGGAA
>JASBUY010000408.1 GCA_030147645.1 Aquabacter sp.
AAGGTGGAGGACATTGGCCACCACCACGACGAACGCGCCGGTCGGCCCGCCGATCTGTGTGCGGCTGCCGCCCAAAGCCGAGATCAGGAGGCCGGCCACCACCACCGTCACGAGGCCGGTTTCGGGCGCGGCGCCCGAAGCGATCGCAAGCGCCATGGCCAGAGGCAGCGCCACAATGGCGACCGTCAGCCCAGCCAGGGCATCGCTGCGCAGATCAGAAAGGCCGTAGCCACGCGAGAGAACGGTAACGAGCTTGGGCACCAGTCCGTCGCGGCGGGCGGAAACGTGCCGGCCCAAGGGAGAGCCAGCCATGGAGGGCATCGAGAGGTCCTAGACTAAATCCAATGTGCCAAATCGGGCCGCGGCGGGGCGCACGCGCAACCGGCAGCATCATACTCTGCTTCGTCCGCATATCGGCAGTAAACATTCATGTACCAAAACGTCATGGATGTGTGTTAGTCTGGAAAGTGCCGGCCTCTAGCGCATTTTGTTTTCGTCGCGCGCGAGGGTGCCGGGAGTGTCCATTAGGCTGCGAGGCGAGAAGCGGGTAGCTGACTTGAACGTGTCGTCAGGACTTCATTGGGTCGTCCGAAGACGTGAGCAATAAGCGCCGACAAGTTAGCAAATGGTGGATAGCCCAAGCCAATATTGGCGACCTGACCTCAACGGAATTACACATGAGCCGTAACCGAGACTTCCGAGAGCCGCGCCGTCGCGGTTTTGATGACGACTTCGCGCCGCCCCCGCGCGACCGTGGTTTTGGAGGAGACCGCGCCTTTTCCTCGCCCAGCAGCAGCTTCGGCTCGCCCGCTCCCTCGGGCCCGCCCATCGACGCGACGGTGAAGTGGTTCAACCCCGAGAAGGGTTTCGGCTTCGTCGAGCTCGCCGACGGTTCCGGCGACGTGTTCCTTCATGCCCGCGCCCTTGAGGCCGCCGGCCAGGAAAGCGTCCCCCCCGGCTCCAAGCTGTCGGTCCGCGTGGGCCAGGGCCAGAAGGGTCGCCAGGTCACGGAAGTGCTCGAAGTCGACACCTCCACGGCCGAAGCGGCGCCCCCGCGTCGTGAGCGCACCGGTGGCGCGTCCTTCGGCGGCGCCCCGCGCGCCGGCGGCGGCTTCGGCGGCGGCGCTGCCCGTGCGCCCTCGGGCCCGACCGAAGAGCGCGTCGGCACCGTGAAGTGGTACAATCCCGAGAAGGGCTTTGGCTTCATAGCGGTGGAAGGCGGCGGCAAGGACGTGTTCGTGCACGTCACCGTCGTCTCGCGCTCCGGCCTGTCGGACCTCGCCGAAGGCCAGCGCGTCGTGGTGCAGGTCGGCCAGGGCCCCAAGGGTCCCGAAGCCCGCGGCATCGAGATCGCCGACTGATTGTTCGGGAAACCGAATTGACTTTGGGACGGGCGCGGCAAAGCTGCGCCCGTTTCCGTATCACAGCGCCCCCTGCCCCGTGCGGGGGTGACTTTCAGATTTTGGCTTCCGCCTCCCCGGCGCCAAAGGCTGCGCCATCCCAACGCCCGTCGCGTGCCCCCCATTGTCGCGAAAACTTCAAATGAAATGCCCTGCCGGACCGACAGGCCCGTGCAAGGTTTTCGTTATTGTTGTAAATCGACCCAACCGGTGAGCCGGTGCGCCGACGGACGGGGCGGGTCAGGGTCCGCGCCTGCTAGAGCACGTTCCGATCTGATTGCATCGCAATCAGATCGGTAAAGCGTTCTCTATCAATAGTTTAGAGACTGATTCACCGATCAGGTTGATTCAACCTGATCGGATCAGGCTCTAATCACGCTTATTCTTATCGAGAGGATTTTTCAGGATGGCGCCCACCAGCGAAGCTGGATTGTCTGCCCTGCTCCACCGCCTGAAGGCTGCGCAACGCGAACTTCTTCTGAACGCCGCCGCGACGCAGACCCTTCCCTCGGACGGCACCATTCGCAAGATTTCCGAACTGGAAGGCGCCATCG
Organism: Aquabacter sp.; assembly: GCA_030147645.1. Lineage (GTDB taxonomy): Bacteria > Pseudomonadota > Alphaproteobacteria > Rhizobiales > Xanthobacteraceae > Aquabacter. The sequence continues at coordinate 1,955 of JASBUY010000408.1, forward strand.
CCGCCACCGAGGCGATGATCGAGGAAATGCGCCACAAGAAGTAACGACCTCACGCGGGCCGCCTGCCCGCGCTGCCTTACCTCTTCGCAATTCATCGTCCCGCGGCGCGCGCGCCCTTGCCTCTATTCGCCCTGGCGTTCCGCCCGCAGACGGGCCACGGCCGCGCGCAATTCCGGCAATCCCGCGCCGGTCTCGCTGGAGGTGGGAAACACCTCCGGAAAGGCGGCCGGGCGCTTATGGATGCGCTGGCGCGTCTCCGCGATGCGCTCCGCCATGGCCGTGGGCTTCACCTGATCGGCCTTGGTGAGAACGATGGCATAGGACACCGCCGCCTTGTCGAGGAGGTCCAGAATCTCCTCGTCCACCGGCTTGATGCCGTGGCGGCTGTCGATCAGCACGAACACCCGCGCCAGATTGACCCGGCCGCGCAGATAGGCACGGATCGTCTCGGTCCAGGCCTCGACCTTTTCCTTGGGGGCCTTGGCGAAGCCATAACCGGGCATGTCCACCAGGGTCAGTTGCGGCCCCATGCGGAAGAAGATGAGTTCCTGCGTGCGGCCTGGCGTGACCGAGGTCCGCGCCAGCGCCTTGCGGCCGGTCAACGCATTGACCAGGCTGGACTTGCCCACATTGGAACGGCCGGCGAGCGCGATTTCCAAGCCCGCCATGGGCGGCAGCGTCTCGATGGTGGGCGCCGCCGTGATGAAGTTCCACTCCGCCGCGAACAGCAGGCGGCCGGCTTCCAGGAAGGGATCTACGGGTTCGTTCGTGCTCATGCGCCGCTTATCCGACGCGCGCCGACGCCGCGCAAGCTCGGCGCTGCGCGCCTGCCCTCATTGCGGTTCTGTCGACGAGAGCCCGAGGGCGGCGCAGGTCTCCTCGCTCTCGCGCGCCAATTGCTCGAACTGTGCCGCGCGACCGTTGCTGGCGCGCCAGAAATAGCCCATGGCCCGCCGCGCCGCCCAGCCTTCGAGCCGCAGCAGGACCATGCTGTCCCCCTCGCGCAGTTCCGAAAGGGCATAGAGTTCGGGAAAAAGCGAGACGCCCATCCCCATCAGCACCATCTGCCAAAGCGCGTCGAGGCTCGTGCCCTCATAATCCTCGCGCATGTCCGCACCCGAGGCGGCGGCAAGGTCCCGAGCGCTTTCGAATAGCTGATGCCCCTTGCCGAGCGTGAGCAACCGCTCGCCGCGCAGCGCGGCGGCGGATACGGACGGACCTGCAGCCGCCAGGGGATGTTCTTTCGGCACGCCGAGGAAGATGCGTTCCCAGCACAGACGGCGGAAGGTGAGCGCGTGGCCCGAGGCCGGCGCCGGCCCGAGCGCACAATCGAGCCCGCCCTCCATGACCGCCCGTTCGATCACTGCCGGGCGCTCCTCCCGGATATAGAGCCGCAGATCGGGATAGCGGGCATGGAGCGTGGGCAAGAGGGTGGGAAAGAAATAGGGCCCGAAGGTCGGCGCGACGCCGAGGCGGATGAGTCCACCGAGATTGCGCGAACCCACGGCCGCGGCAGCCACGATGTCGTCCAGCGCCAAAAGCACGGAGCGCGCGGTCGCGACCACTTGCGCGCCGACGGCGGTGGGGACGATGCGTCCCGGGGTGCGGTCGAACAATGGCGTGCCGAGCTGCTGCTCCAACTGGGCGACCTGAACTGACAGGGTGGGCTGCGAAACATGGCAGCGCCGCGCCGCCACGCCGAAATGGCCGGTCTCGGCCAGAGCGACCACATATTCGAGCTGTCGATGGCTGGGACGATAGGCCATGCGATAGTTATGGCCTATCGCTGAAATTGAGACAATGCATTTGAGCTATGAAGCCGGACAAGTCACTCTCTGCGCATCGAAAGGAGGTTGATTTGGACCAGTTGATGAAAGCTCTCACCGCCCGCCACCGGATCCTCCAGGACGAGATCGCCGCGGAGGAGAAGCGCCCCTCGCCGGATCGGATGCGGGTCCTGGCCCTGAAGAAGCTGAAGCTGCGCATGCGGGAGCAGATCGAAATCCTTCACCGGGAAGGCCAGCGGGCCGTCACCATCGTGCGCCGCCGCCGTGCCCCCGCCTTCGCGCTGAAGCCGGCGCGTTAATCCCCACCCCATCAAACCGAGGCCCGGGCCCCTCTGACGGACGCTGCCGCGCCGCCATGTCGGTCCTCTCTTCTCACCATCATGCGCGCGGCCCCGGCGCTCTGCCGGCGGCCGGCGACGCGCATGTCCTGACGGGACGAGACAATGGACACCTTACTCGCGCTTTTGAGCGCAGACATGATCGGCAAGCCGGCCTGGCTGTGGCTGGCCTTCATTGCTCTGGTGCTGGGCCTCTTGGCCTTCGACCTCGGCATTCTCCACAAGGAGGGCAATGAAATCGGCATCGCCGAGAGCCTCAAGCTCTCGCTCTTCTACATCGCCGTCGCCGTGGCGTTCGGCGGCTATATCTGGTCGTCCATGGGCGCCACGGCCGGCATGCAGTACTTCACCGGCTACGCCATCGAGAAGGCGCTCTCGATCGACAATGTCTTCGTCATCTCGCTGATCTTCACCTATTTCGCGATCCCGCCGGCCTTTCAGTATCGCGCCCTGGTCTGGGGCATCATCGCGGTGCTGGTGCTGCGCGGCATCATGATCGGCGTCGGCGCGGCGCTGGTGCAGGAATATGACTGGATCCTGCTGGTGTTCGGCGCCTTCCTCGTGCTGACCGGCGTGAAGATGCTCTTCTCCAAGGAAGAGAGCGCCGACATGTCCGACAACAAGCTGATCCGGCTGCTCTCCCGCTGGATGCGGGTGACCAACACCCTGCATGGCGAGAAGTTCTTCGTGCGCCAGCCCCACCCTGTCACCGGAAAGGTGGTGCTGTGGGCGACGCCCCTCTTCCTCGCCCTCCTGGTCATCAACGTGGCGGACCTGATCTTCGCGGTGGACTCCGTGCCGGCGATCTTCGCCATCACCACGGACACCTACATCGTCTTCACCGCCAACATCATGGCCATACTCGGCCTGCGGGCGCTCTACTTCGCGCTCGCCGCCATGGTCCACCGGTTCGCGTATCTCAAATATGCGCTGGCGGGCGTGCTGGTCTTCATCGGCGGCAAGATCTTCTGGAACCACCTGTACGGAAAGGTCGACCCCGCCATCTCGCTCTCCGTGACGCTCGCCATGATCGGCGCGGGGATCGCCTATTCGCTCTGGAAAACCCACCGGGTGGCACCCGGACCCCACTGACCCCAGCGGCCGCCCTCGGGCGGCCGTTTCCTTGAGGAGTGTTGATGATGTTTCTTGCCGGCCTGCTCTCGCCCCCCGTCCTGTGCTTCGGCCTCGGCGCTCTTTCCGTGGCGTTGCGCAGCAATCTGCGATTGCCGGCTCCGGTGTTTGAGGCAGTCTCCATCTATCTCCTGCTCGCAATCGGCCTTAAGGGCGGGGCGGAGCTTTCTGAGACGCACCTGTCGTCCTTTGCGCTCCCGGCACTGGCGGCGCTGGCGTTGGGCATCGCCATACCGGTCTGGACCTTCTTCGGGCTGCGTCGGTTCGCGCGGTTCGGGACGGCGGATGCCGCCTCCCTCGCCGCCCATTACGGTTCGGTCTCCGCCGTCACCTTCATTGCCGTCGTGGCCTGGCTCGATGCCCGTGGCATCGCCCATGAGGGGTTCATGACGACGCTTTTGGCGCTGATGGAGGCGCCGGCCATCATCGTCGCCTTGATCCTGGCCCGGCTCGCCGGCGCGAAGGAGCCGCTCGGACATGCGGTGCGTGAAGTGCTGGGCGGCAAGAGCATTCTTCTGCTGGTCGGCGGCCTGCTCATCGGCGCCGTCGCGGGCAAAGCGGGCCTCGCGCCGGTGCGGCCCTTCTTCGGCGACCTGTTCCTCGGCTTCCTCTGCCTGTTCCTGCTGGAACTCGGCATCGTGGCCGCGCAGAAGGCGGATGAGGCCTTCAAGGCCGGACCGCGCCTTCTGGCCTTTGCACTGGGCGCCCCGCCGATCCACGGCTTTATCGGCGTCGCGCTCGGTATCGCCGCCGGGCTGTCCGAGGGGGGCGCCATCATCCTCGGAACGCTGGCCGCGAGCGCGTCCTATATCGCCGCGCCCGCCGCCATCCGCATTGCCCTGCCGGAGGCCAATACGGCCTACGCTTTGGGCGCGGCCCTGGCTCTGACCTTTCCCTTCAACCTGGTGGTGGGCATCCCGCTCTATGCCGCGATGGCGCGCGCGCTGCTCGGCCAGTGAGGCGAAGGGGCCGAGCGCCCGATCCAAAGAAAAAGGCCTCCGCGCCGGTGCGCGGAGGCCTTCCTTTTGAAACAGGCTTGGCGGAAGGCGCTATTTGCCCGCCTTCGCCTTCTTCTTGAAACTGCCGCGAATATTGTCCCACAGTTCGATCTTCACACCGTGCTTGCGCATGATGACCGCCTGCTGGAGCACGGACAGCGTGTTGTTCCACGCCCAGTAGATCACCAGTCCGGCCGCGAAATGCGCGAGCATGAAGGTGAAGATGACCGGCATCCAGTTGAAGATCACCTGCTGGGTCGGGTCCGGCGGCGCGGGGTTCAGCTTCATCTGGAACCACATGGTCACGCCCATGATGAGCGGCCAGGCGCCGAGCATCAGATAGGCGCCGATGACGGGCACAGATCCGGGATTCCAGGGAATGAGCCCGAACAGGTTGAAGATGGTCGTCGGGTCCGGCGCGGACAGGTCGTGAATCCAGCCGAAGAACGGCGCATGCCGCATTTCGATGGTCACGAACAGCACTTTATAGAGCGCGAAGAAGACCGGGATCTGGATCACGATCGGCAGGCAGCCGGCGATCGGATTGATCTTCTCCTTCTTGTACAGCTCCATGGTGGCTTGCTGC
>JASBUY010000410.1 GCA_030147645.1 Aquabacter sp.
TTCAGGACGGCAAATTGTGCGCCAATGGCGAGACGGTGATCGTCATGGTGGACACCACCACCCGCCGCTCCCGCCCCCTGCCCGACGCGACCGCCGAGCGCCTGCGCACCTTCATCCGTCCGAAGGACTAAACGCCCCCTAAGGATGCAGATAGAGCGCCAGGCGGGCGGCCGCGTTTTTCAGGTGGGCTTCGGCGGCGGCGCGCGCGTCTGAGGCGTTGCGCGCGGCGATGGCGTCGAAGATCGCCTGATGCTCCTGCTGCACGGCTTCGGTGAGCCCCTGCAGCCGCGCGGAATTGGAGCGCGCGGTGCGGATGAAATTGCGCACACGCCGGTCCAGGAAATCCGACAGGTCGCGGAAGAAGGGATTTTTGGTCGCCTCCACGATGGCGCGGTGGAAGGCGACATCCTCGTCCACACCGGGATCGCCCTTCAGGATCGCCACCTGCATGGCGTCGAGCTGGGCCTGGATGTGGACCAGGTCTTCCTCGGTGCGGCGCACGGCGGCATGGGCGGTGGCATTGGCTTCCACCGCCATTAGAAGTTCCACGATGTTGCGGATCTCGTCCTTGTTGGAGAAATCCGCGATATCGAGCCGGAAGGTGGAGACGGAGCTTGGCTCGGCGACGAAGGCGCCCGCGCCCTGACGGCTATGGACGAGGCCGTCATGCTTCAGGCGCCCCACCGCCTCGCGCACGATTGGCCGGCTCACCCCGTAGGTCTCCGACAACTGCACCTCGGTCGGCAGTTTTTCCCCCGGTTTCAGCCGGTGGGAGGCGATCTCCTCGCGCAGGCGCTGCGCCACCACCTCCGCGAGCGAAGGGCCGCGGCCGATCACGTCCTGCGCCAGACCGGACCCGTTACCTGCGCGCCGCGCCATGCTCTCCCTTCCCCTTCTTGCCGAATCGATTAGATGCCCGACCGGCGACAGAGCGCAAGGCGGCAGGCACGCCGCCTTGCCTCAACCGGAAATATAAAGGCCGCCATTCACATGCACGGTCTCGCCCGTGACGAAGCTGGCCCAGTCCGAGCACAGGAATGCCACGACGCGCGCGACCTCCTCCCCGGTGCCCAGCCGCTTCATGGGCGTAAGGTCCAGCAGCACCTCCCCCTTCGCCGCCATGAGCGGGCGGACCATGGGTGTGTCGATGAGGCCCGGTGAGACCGCATTGACCCGCACCTTGGGCGCAAGCTCGATGGCGAGCGAGCGGGAAAACCCCAGCACACCGCTCTTGGCGGCCGCATAGTCCGCGTGGCTGTGGCTGCCGCGATGACCCGCCATGGAGGTCACGTTCACGATGGCGCTGCCTTCCGCAAGATGCGGGATCGCCGCACGGCAGGTGTAGAAGACGCCGTCCAGATTGACCGCGATGCCGGTGCGCCAATGAGCATCGTCCATCTCGCCCACGGTGCGCACGCGATAGAGGCCGGCGGAGGTCACCAGGGCATGGAGCGGGCCGAAGCGCTCCGCCGCCGCCGCGAGCGCTGCATCGGCCTCGTCCGGCCGTGCCGCATCCTGACGCAGGGCGAGGGTGCGCGTGCCCGCGGGGTCGAGGTCGCGGGCAAAGGCCGCGACGCCGTCCAGATCAATATCGGTGAGCACACAATTGGCGCCGAGATCGAAGAAAGTCCGGGCGATGGCGCGCGAGATGCCGCCATTGGCGCCGGTGAGGAACAGGGTGCGGCCGGAAAAGTCGAACATGGCGCGCCTCAGGTCATCAGCCAGCCGCCGGCCACGTCCACCACTTGTCCGGTGACGAAGGCGGCCTCGCGAGAGGTGAGGAACAAGCAGGTGGACGCCACGTCCTCCGGCGTGCCCAGGCGGCGCAGCGGCGTCGCGAGCCGCGCCGCTTCATTGGCCTCGGAGGCGGTGCCGCGCATCAAGGGCGTGTCGATGCGTCCGGGCGCCAGCGCATTGACCGTGATTCCGTGGGGACCGAACTCGCCCGCCAGATGCTTGGTCATGCCGATAAGGCCGGCCTTGGACGCCGCATAATGCACGCCGACAATGTCGCAGAAGGTGCGCCCCGCCACGGACGAGGTGGAGACGATGCGCCCGCGCTTCAGGGTGATCATACCAGGCGAAATGAGTCGCACGCAGTTGAAGGTGCCAGTGAGGTTGACATCGATGACCCGGCGCCATTCCTCCGCATCCATGGCGAAGGCGTCCGCGCGCCGCCCGTCGGCCCCGCTCTTGGGCGAGATGCCGGCATTGCTCACCAGGATATCGATGGGGCCGAGGGATGCCGTGGCCTGTGCCACGGCGCGCCCGAGCGCCTCGAAATCCGCCACATCCGCCGAAAGGGCAACCGTGCGCGCGCCCCGCGCAGCCGCGGCCTCCGCCGCCGCGCGGGCGAGATCGAGGTCGTGGTCCACATAAGCGACCGCCGCGCCGGCATCGGCATGGGCGTCGGCCATGGCCCGCCCAATGCCGCGCCCAGCGCCGGTCACGAAGGCCACGTGTCCGGCGTGGCTGCTCATTTGCCGGTCTCCAGCATGATCTTGCCGGAATGGGCGGAGGATTCCATCAACGCATGCGCTTCGCGCGCCTGCTCCAGCGGGAAGGTGGCGTGGATGACCGGGCGAATGGTGCCGGTTTCCAACATGGGCCACACGTCGCGCCGCAGATGGTCGGCAATGGCGGCCTTCAGCGCCACGGAGCGGGGCCGCAAGGTGGAACCCGTGAAGGTCAGGCGCTTCACCATGACCGGAAGCAGATCGATATCGACGCGGCTGGGCTGGAGGAAGGCGATCTGAACGAGGCGCCCCTCAAGGGCGAGACAAGACAGGTTGCGCTGCACATAGGGGCCGCCCACCATGTCGAGGATGACGTTCACGCCCCGGCCCTCGGTGAGGCGCTTGACCTCCTCCACGAAGTCGGCGGCGCGGTAATTGATGGTCTCGTCGGCCCCGAGTTCGCGGCAGAAGTCGCATTTCTCGTCCGAACCGGCGGTGGCGATCACCCGCGCGCCGGCCTGATGCGCCAATTGAATGGCGGTGGAGCCGATGCCGCTGGACCCACCATGGACCAGGATGGTCTCGCCCTTCGCGAGGCGCCCGCGCGTGAAGACGTTGTCGTAGACGGTGTAATAATTCTCCGGCAGGCCCGCCGCCTCCAGCAGTGAGAGGGGCTTGGGAATGGGCAGGCAAAGCGGCGCCTCGGCGAGGCAATATTCGGCATAGCCGCCGCTGATCACCAGCGCGCAGACCTCGTCCCCGAGGGCCGGGCGCGTCACGCCTTCACCGAGCGCCACCACGCGCCCGGCGATCTCCAGGCCTGGAACGGCGGTGGCACCGGGGGGCGGGGGATAGCCGCCGGCGCGCTGGAGGCAGTCCGGACGATTGACGCCCGCCGCCACCACTTCCACCAGGACCTGGCCGGGGCCGGGCTGGGGGACGGGACCGGTCTCAAGGCGAATCACTTCCGGCCCGCCGGCTCCGGCGAAGACGACCTGGCGCATGGTGTCGGGAAGGGAAGGCATGCCGCGTAATCCTCCAAAGCGGTTTCGGGCGAAACGCCGTCAATCGGCACGCGTGGCTCTGCGGGCGCATCGGCCGGATCGAAACCCGGCGGCGGCGCAAAAGGGCGTGGTGGCGCTTCCCCGTTCACTTATGCCCACCGGGCCGGATCGAACACCCGGACGGCGGATTTTCTGACGGCGGGACGTTAGCCATTTTCCACTTGTCAGGCAACTTGGTCATCTGCATTATCCGCCACCAAGACTGCCCGCTCGGGGCGGCACGGACGCCGTGAAACGGCACCAATGGGAGGAAGAGAATGAGGAAAGTCGCTCAGGCGGCGCTTGCCGCTGCCTTCATGCTGGGCGCCGCCCAGATGGCCGGCCCAGCCGCCGCGCAGCAGACGCTCAAATTCGGAGCGCTCTATCCCTTCTCGGGCGGCCTCGCTTTGCTGGGCGACGAGAGCTTCCGGGGCCTGGAACTGGCCGCCGAGGAACGCAACGCGGCCGGCGGGATCAACGGAAAGCAGATCACCCTCGTCAAGGGTGACGCAGTCGATCCGAACCAGGCCGTGGGCGAAGCGCGCCGGCTCACCTCGGTCGAGAATGTCGCGGTGATCTTCGGCACCTATTCGTCCTCGCTGTCGCTCGCGGCGACGCAGGTCGCGGAACTCGCGGGCATTCCCTATTTCGAGCTTGGCGCGGTCTCCGACCCCATCACCGAGCGCGGCTTCAAATATGTGTTCCGCTCAAATGCCACCGCGAAGGACTTCTCGGTGCAGATGGTGGACGCGATCCCCAATGCGCTCGCGCCGGCACTCGGCAAGAAGCCCGAGGAATTGAAGATCGGCATCATCCATGAGGACTCCCTGTACGGGCAGACCATGGCGGGCTACCAGAAGTCCCGCGCCGCCGAGAAGAAGCTGAACGTCGTCGAGGTGCTGCCCTATTCCGCGAAGTCCGTGGACCTGACCCCGGTCGTGCTGCGCCTCAAGAGCGCGAACGTGGATATCGTGCTCCAGACCTCCTACCAGAACGACACTGTGCTGTTCTTCCGCCAGATGAAGGACCAGGGCTTCAAGCCCAAGGCGATCATCGGCGCGGGCGGCGGCTATTCGCTGCGCGACACCATGCTGGCGGTCGGCCCTGAAAATATGGAAGGCGCGCTGGACGTGGATTTCACCCAGTACAAGACCAATCCCAAGGTCGCGCCGGGCATGGAAGAGTTCCTGAAGAAGTACAAGGCCAAGTATAATAGCGACCCGCGCTCGGGCCACAGCCTCGCCAATTACATGGGCGCCCGCGTGTTCTTCGACGCCATCGCGGCGGCAAAGGACCTGAAGGCCGACAGCATCCGCGCCGAGGTGATGAAGGTGGATATCCCGGTGGGCCAGACCCCCACGGGCTGGGGCGCCAAATTCTCGGAGCAGGGCCAGAACACCCGCGCCGTTCCCTTCCTGATGCAGTGGCAGGGCGGCGAACTGGTCACCGTGTTCCCGCCGGATGCGGCGGTCGCCAAGATGAAGACCGGCGTCGGCACGAACTGACCGCCCCCTCACCGGACCCATACAAGGTTTCGACCGCCCCGGCCGCCGCACGCGGCGGCCGGACACTCGGACCTTGCCCGAACCGGCCCCACCGCTCGCCCGAACTGGGCGCCGCCCCGCCCTTAAGTCCGCACGGAACCCAAGCGCGATGGACGTTTTCATCCAGCTTCTGATCAACGGCATCCTTCTGGGAAGCATGTACGCGATCATCAGCGTCGGCCTCACCATGATCTTCGGCATCGTCCGCGTGGTGAACTTCGCCCATGGCGAGTTCCTCATGGTGGGCATGTACGGGGCCTATCTGCTGGCCGCGAAGTTCGGCTTGCATCCCTATGCGGCGGCGGTGCCCATCGTGCTGCTGCTGTTCGCCATGGGCGCCATCGTCCAGCGCTTCATCATCCAGCCGCTGCTCTCGGCCGACGAGCATATCCAGATCTTCGCCACCGTCGGCCTTTCCACCGCCTTGGTGAACCTCGCGCTGCTCCTGTTCGGCGCGGACCTTTATGCGGTGCCGGCCTCCAGCGTCCAGCGCACCGTCATGGTGGGCGGCTTCTCGCTGGTGATCGGGCAGATCGTGATGTTCGTCTGCGCGCTGGCGCTGGTCGCGGGTCTGCATTTCTTCATGCAGGCGACGCCGCTCGGCCGCGCCATCCGCGCCACAGCCCAGAACCGCACCGCAGCCTTGCTCATGGGCGTGCGGGTGGACCGCATCTATGTGATTTCCTTCGGCATCGGCGCGGCCTGCGTCGGCCTCGCCAGCGCCCTGGTCATGCCGCTCTATCCGGTCTCCCCCACCATCGGCACCTATTTCGTGCTCACCGCCTTCGTGGTGGTGGTGCTGGGCGGCATGCGATCCATGTACGGCGCCTTCTTCGGCGCCATGCTCATCGGCATCGTGGACAGCCTCTCGGGCTACTACATCGCGCCCGACCTCAAGGAGGTGGTCTATTTCGCGATCTTCATCGCCATCCTGATCTTCAAGCCAACGGGCCTGTTCGGCCTCGGCCGTGGCACGGAGTAAGTCCATGACCGCTAAAGCCAATCCGGCTCCGGCCGGGACCGCGCCACGCGCCGGCCTCGTCTCCCGCCTGACCCACCCGCGGCTCTATTGCACGCTGATCGCGCTGGCCCTCCTCCTGGTCATTCCGCTCGCCTCGGGATCGCCCTTCCTGGTCCATGTGTTCGTGACCATCTGCGTGTTCGCCGCGCTCGCCACCGCCTGGAACATCGTCGGCGGCTATGCCGGCCAACTCTCGCTTGGCCACACCGTCTTCTACGGCATCGGCGGCTACACCACCGCGCTGCTGATCGCCCATTTCGGCCTCACCCCCTGGATCGGCATGCTGATCGGGGCCGCTCTCGCGGCGCTGGTCGGCATCGGCATCGGCTATCCCTGCTTTCGCCTGCGGGGTCCGTTCTTCTCGCTCGCCACCATCGCTTTCCTTGAAGTGGTCCGGCTGCTCGCCATCCATTTCAACGGCCTGACCGGCGGCTCGGCGGGATTGATCGTGCCGCTCAATCTCGGTTGGGCCTGGATGATCTTCCGCGACAAGGTCAATTACCTCTTCATCGCCTTCGGCCTGCTCTGCCTCACCCTGCTGGTGTCCTGGGCGGTGCGCTCCTCGCGGCTCGGCTTCTATCTGACCGCCGTGCGCGAACGCGACAGCGCGGCCCAGGCGGCGGGCATCAACGACAACCGCGTGAAGCTGATCGCCATCGCGCTGTCGGCGGCCCTCACCGCCTTGGTGGGCGCATTCCACGCCATGTATCTGACCTTCCTCGAGCCGGCGACCATGTTCTCCCTCGCGACCTCGGTGGAGATCGCCATGTTCGCGCTGATCGGCGGGCTCGGCACGGTCATGGGGCCTCTGCTCGGCACGGTGCTGGTGGTGCCCCTGGCGGAACTGGCGCGCGGCTGGCTCGGCGCCTCGGCCAACGGCCTGCACGGCTTCGTCTATGGCACGGTCCTGGTGCTCATCACCCTCACCCTGCCGGGCGGCCTGGTGGGCACGTTCGGCCGGCGCATCACCGGCTGGATCGACGCGCTGCCCGGCGGCGCCCGCCCCGAGCCCCAGCCCGCCCCGGCGCTGGCGGAAGTGGGCGGCACGCCCGGAGAGCCCATCCTGGTGGCGAAGGACCTCGTTAAACGGTTCGGCGGCCTCACCGCCACCGACAATGTCTCGATGACATTGAAACGCGGCGAGATACTGGGCGTGATCGGCCCCAACGGCGCCGGCAAGACCACGGTCTTCAACCAGCTCTCCGGCTTCCTGAAGCCCAATTCCGGCACGGTGGAGGTGATCGACGCCGCAGGCCGGCGCCACAGCCCCTCGACGCCCGATGCCTATGCGCGCCTCGGCGTCGGACGGACGTTCCAGATCGTCCAGCCGTTCGGCAAGCTCACTGTGCTGGAGAACATCATGATCGGCGCCTTCCTGCGCCATCGCAGCGTGGAGGCGGCGCGGGCCTCGGCGCTGCGGGTCGCCCGGCTGGTGGGCCTTGAGGACGTGAAGGACGTGGAGGCCGCGACGCTGCCCATCGGCGGGCTGAAGCGCCTGGAAGTCGCCCGGACCCTCGCCACCGAGCCTTCGATCCTGCTGCTGGACGAGGTGATGGCCGGCCAGAGCCAGGCCGACACCGCCAAGATGGTGCAGCTCATCCGCGCGATCCGCGACACCGGCGTCTCGGTGATCGCCATCGAGCACAACATGCAGGCCATCATGAGCCTGTCCGACCGGATCGTCGTGATCGATTCCGGCAAGGTGATCGCGGAAGGCGCGCCCCAGGCGGTGGTGCGCGAGCGCCGGGTCATCGAGGCCTATCTCGGAGAAGATTATGTCGATGCTCAAGGTCTCTGACGTCACCGCCGGCTACGGCCAGACCGTCATCCTGCAGGACATCTCCATCGAGGTGGGCCAAGGCGAGGTGGTGACCATCATCGGCGCGAACGGCGCGGGAAAGACCACGCTGCTGCGGGCCATCTCGGGCCTCGTGAAGCCCAAATCCGGCAGCATCACCTTCAATGGCGAGCGCATCGACCGGATGGCACCCGCCGACATCGTGGGCCGTGGCCTCGTCATGGTGCCCGAGGCTCGCCAGCTCTTCCCCGTGATGAGCGTGAAGGACAATGTCCTCATGGGCTGCTACCACGCCAATGTCCGAGAGGGCGCGGCGGCGCGGTTCGAGGAGGTGCTGGACATCTTCCCCCGCGTGCGCGAGCGCCTGACCCAGCTTGCCGGCTCGCTGTCGGGCGGCGAGCAGCAGATGGTGGCGATCGCGCGCGGGCTGATGGCCCGCCCCAAGCTCCTCATGCTGGACGAGCCCTCGCTCGGCCTCGCCCCGCTCATCGTCCAGCAAATGTTCGATGTGGTGGACCGCATCTGCAAGATGGGAACCACCGTGCTCCTGGTGGAGCAAAAGGCGTTCCACGCCCTCAAGATCGCCGACCGCGCCTATGTGATCGAGAACGGCCATATCGCGCTGGAAAACACCGGGCCGGGCCTTCTGGCCGACCCTCATGTGAAGACCGTCTACCTGGGAATTTGAGACCATGGCCGAGATCACCGGCACCACGCGCCTGTTCGCGATCCTCGCCGACCCCATCCACCATGTGCGCACGCCCCAGGCGGTGAACGCCTATGCCAAGGCGCGCGGCTATGACGGCGTCCTGGTGCCCATGCACGTGAACGCCGAGGGCCTGTCCGAGGTGGTGAGCGCCCTGCGGCAGCTCGAAAATCTCGGCGGCGTCATCGTCACCGTGCCCCACAAGACCGCCATCGCCGCCTTGTGCGACGATCTCTCTCCCAATGCCCGGCGCATCGGCGCGGTCAATGCCGTGCGCCGCGAGGCGGACGGGAGGCTGGTGGGCGAGATGCTGGACGGCGCCGGCTTCGTGCGCGGCCTCAAGGTAAACGGCATCGATCCCGCCGGCATGCGGGCCTATCTGGCCGGCGCCGGAGGGGCGGCCAATGCCATCGCGTTCGCGCTCGCCGAGGCAGGCGTGTCCGCCCTCACCATCGCCAACCGCACCCGGGCCAAGGCCGAGGACCTGAAGGCCCGGCTGGCCGAGGCCTATCCGGCCCTTGCCGTCGCCATCGGCACACCGGACCCGTCCGGCCACCATCTGGTGGTGAACGGCACCTCGCTCGGCCTGAAGGACGGCGACGCCTTGCCCTTTGATGCCGAGCGGCTCTCGGCGGACCAGATCGTCGCGGAAATCATCATGCAGCCGGCGGAGACAGCCATTCTCGCCGCCGCCAAGGCGCGCGGCTGCCGCACCCATCCCGGCCGTCCCATGCTGGCCGAGCAGGTGGCGCTGATGTGCGACTTCCTGGGGATCGCATGATGGCGGCGCCTGCCACCGGACGCCTTTCCGGCAAGAGCGCGCTCATCACCGGCGGCGCCTCCGGCATCGGCCTGTCCATCGCGCAGGCCTTCGCGGACGAGGGCGCGCGCGTCTTTCTGTTCGACCGCGACCTTGCGGCCGCCGAGGCCGCCGCCGAACGCCTGCCGAATGCTGTCGCCTTCGAGGGAGACGTCACGTCGCGCGGCGATCTCGCCCGCGCCTATGACGGCGTGATCGCGGCCCACGGCGCGCTGGATATCGTTCTGGTCAATGCCGGCGTCTCGCAGAACCAGCCGACGCTGGAGATGAGCGATGCCGACTGGCAGCGCGTCATGGACATCAACTGCACCGGCGCCTTCCTCACCGCGCAGGAAGCGGGCCGGCGCATGGTGGCCCAGGGCCGGGGCGTCATCCTCATGATGGCGTCGCTCTATGGCGTGCTCGCCGCCCCCGAGCGTCTCGGCTACTGCGTCTCGAAGGCCGGGGTGGTGATGATGGCCAAGGCCCTGGCGGTGGAATGGGCTGCCCATGGCGTGCGCGTGAACGCGCTGGCGCCGGGCTATGTGGAAACGCCGTTCCTTTCGGACCTCATCGCGCGCGGCCGGCTCGATCCCGCCCGCCTCAAGGCCCGCACCCCGATCGGACGGCTGATCTCCCCACAAGAAGTGGCGCGCGGCGCCGTGTTCCTCGCCGAAGACGCCAGCGACGCCATTACCGGCCATGTGCTCGGCATCGACGGCGGCTGGAGCGCCTACGGCTACATCTGAGCGCGCGGCGCTCGGCACCATAAGGGGCGCGTGGCGCCCGCAGGACGAAAACGGCGCTCCGCGCCGGGAGGAAGACATGGCGGATCGCACCGAACTTTCACCGGCGGCACCCTGGGTCCAGCTCGCCAGCACCAAGGCGGACTGGGACGCGGCCGACCCGGCCCTGCTCGGAGACTTGCTCACCCAGATGAGCCTGATCCGCGCCTTCGAGGAGACGGTGCTGGAATTCGCGGGCGAAGGCCTGGTCCATGGTCCGGCCCATTCCTCCATCGGTCAGGAGGGCGGCGCGGCCGGCTCCATTGTCGGCCTGCGGCCCGGCGATCAGGTCAACGGCTCCCATCGCGGCCATCATCAATTCCTCGCCAAGGCGCTCGCTTATGTGGCGCCGGGCCTTGATCCCAAGGCCGATTTCTCCAAGCCCGTCGAGACCCTGCTCTATCGCTCGCTCGCGGAAATCTGCGGCCTTGAGCCGGGTTTCGGCCATGGGCGTGGCGGCTCCATGCATCTGCGCTGGGGGGAGGCGGGCGCCATCGGCACCAATGCCATCGTGGGCGGCGGCGTGCCGCTGGCCGCCGGCGCGGCCATGGCCCACAAGCTTGCCGGAACGGGCGATGTCGCCATCTCCTATTTCGGCGACGGGGCGGTGAATATCGGCGCGGTTCTGGAGACCATGAATCTCGCCGCCGCCTGGAATCTGCCGCTCCTCTTCTTCATCGAGAATAACGGCTACGCGGTCGCGACCACCGTGGAGGAAGCGACCCGCGATCCCCGCCTGTCCGGGCGCGGGCCGGCCTTCGGCATTCCCTCCTGGCGTGTGGACGGCATGGACCCGCTCGCGGTTCATCTGGCGACGCAGGAGGCCCTTGCCCTCATGCGCGCCGGCAAGGGTCCTGCGGTCATTGAGGCACAGGTCTATCGGTTCTTCCACCAGAACGGCCCACTGCCGGGCTCCGCCTTCGGTTATCGCACCAAGGAGGAAGAGGCGCGGTGGCGCGCCCGCGATCCCATCGCGCGCACCGCCAACGCCATGATCGCGCGCGGCCTGCTCACGCAAGGCCAGTTCGACGATCTGGTGAACCGCTGCAAGGCGATCATGGCGGAGGTGGGCGGGCGGCTGGTGGAGCCGCAGGACAATCGCCGCCGCATCAAGCCCGCGCTCTGGCCCGACACGGGTTTCGTGGACCACGGTATCCGGGGCAACCTCTCGGAACTCGCGCAGGCCCGCCCCGCCGAGGCAGCCGCCTTCGCTGGTCCGGTGGTGGAGCGCAAGTTCGTCGATGCCATCGCGGACGTTCTCAACCGCCGCTTCGAGACCGATCCCCGCCTGCTCATCATGGGCGAGGACATTCACAAGCTGAAGGGCGGCACCAACTGCGCGACGCGCGGTCTCGCCGCCGCCTTTCCGGACCGGGTGTTCGGCACCCCTATCAGCGAGGGGGCGTTCGCGGGTCTGGCCGGCGGCATCGCCATGGACGGGCGCTATCGGCCGGTGGTGGAGTTCATGTATCCCGACTTCATGTGGGTCGCCGCCGACCAGGTGTTCAACCAGATCGGCAAGGCGCGGCACATGTTCGGCGCGGACGTGGACGTGCCGCTCGTGCTGCGCACCAAGATCGCCATGGGCACGGGCTACGGCTCCCAGCATTCGCTCGACCCGGCCGGCATCTTCGCCACCTCGCCCGGCTGGCGCATCGTCGCCCCCTCGACGCCCTTCGACTATGTGGGGCTCATGAATGCGGCACTCGCCTGCAACGATCCCGTGCTCGTCATCGAGCATGTGGATCTCTACCAAACCATGGGCACCATTCCGGAGGGCGACCTCGATTACATCGTCCCACTCGGCAAGGCACGGGTGGTGCGCGAGGGGCGCGATCTGACCCTTCTCACCTATTCGGCCATGGTGCATCGCTGCGTCGAGGCGGTGGAGCGGCTTGGCATTGACGCCGAGATCATCGACCTGCGCAGCCTCGACCGCGCCTCCCTGGACTGGGAGACCATCGGCGCCTCTCTCATGAAGACCAACAATGTCCTCATCTGCGAGCAGGGCTCATCCTCCACTGCCTATGGAATCCTGCTCGCGGACGAGATCCAGCGCCGGTATCTCGACTGGCTGGACCAGCCGGTGGAGCGCGTGAGCGGCAAGGAAGCCTCCCCCACCATTTCCAAGGTGCTGGAGCGCGCCGCCTTCGCGGGCACAGAAGAGGTGATGGCCGGGCTCGCGCGGTCCATGGCGGCCAAGGGGACGCCGGTTTCGGTGGCGGCGGCGTGATGGACACTTTTGATTATGTGATCGTCGGCGGCGGCACCGCCGGCTGTATCCTCGCCGCCCGCCTCACCGAGGACCCGCGCCGCTCCGTCCTCCTGCTGGAGGCCGGGGGCAAGGATGACGGCTTCTGGATCAAGATCCCCGCCGGCTTCTCAAAGCTGCTCTCGGGCGACGCCTTCAACTGGCGCTTCTCCACAGAGCCCGAAGAGGGCACGGGCAACCGGGCCATCGTGGTGCCGCGCGGCAAGGGGCTCGGCGGCTCCACCCTCATCAATGGCATGATCTTCGTGCGCGGCCAGCCGCAGGATTTCGACGGCTGGGCGCAGCGCGGCGCGCAGGGCTGGTCGTTCGAGGATGTGCTGCCCTATTTCCGCAAGCTCGAAACCTTCCAGGCCGCCGATGCCGACCCGGCGCTGCGCGGCACCTCCGGCCCCATGAACATCGTGCGGGTGCGCGAGCGCACGCCTCTGGCCGAAGCCTTCATCGCCGCCGCCCGCCAAGTCGGCCTGCCGGAAAATGCCGATTATAATGGCCGCGACCAAGAGGGGGTCGGCTATTATCAGGTGAACCAGAAGGACGGCCGGCGCTGGACCGTCGTGGACGCCTATTTGCGCCCCGCGCTGGGCCGGCCCAACCTGAAGGTCGTCACCCACGCCCAGGCGAGCGGCCTCGTCTTTGAGGGCCGGCGCGTGACCGGCGTGCGCTATCGCCGCGAGGGTCAGGAAGAGATCGCGCTTGCCCGCGGCGAGGTGATCCTGGCGGCGGGGGCGGTGCAGTCGCCCCATCTGCTGGAAGTCTCGGGCATTGGCGATCCCGCCGTGCTGGCGAAGGCGGGCATCGAAACGCGCCACGCGCTGCCCGGCGTCGGCAACAATTATCAGGACCATTTCGCGACCCGCATGAATTGGCGCGTCACGCAGCCCATCACTCTCAACGAAGCGAGCCGGGGCTGGCGGCTCGCCCGCGCGGTCGCCCAATATTATCTGACCCGCACCGGCATCCTCACGCTCGGCACGGGGCTGGCCTTCGGCTTCGCCAAGACGAGGCCAGAACTGGAGACGCCAGACGTCCAGTTCTTCTTCATGCATGCGAGCTACGCCAATGCCGCCGACCGGGCGCTGGATCGCCTGCCCGGCATGACCATTGGCGTCACGCAGATGCGGCCCCAGTCGGTTGGCAGCATCCATGCGAAAAGCGCGGACCCCTTCACGCCTCCCGCCATCCGCCCGAACTTCCTCGCCGTCCCGGCCGATTGCGACAGCCTGGTGGGCGGCATGCGGATCGCCCGGCGCATCATCGAACAGTCGGCGATGGACCCCTATCGCGCCTTCGAGATGAATCCCGGCGCGGACGTGAACACGGACGCGGAATGGCTGGATTTCGCCCGCCGCACGGGCCAGACCATCTATCACCCGGTGGGCACCTGCGCCATGGGACGCGGCCCCTCCGCCGTAGTGGACCCGACCCTCAAGCTGCACGGTTTCGAGGGGCTGCGGATCGCGGACGCTTCCGTGATGCCGACTTTGGTCTCCGCCAATACGGCGGCGGCGGTGATGATGATCGCGGAGAAGGCGGCCGATCTCATCAAGGCGGACGCCAGGGCCTGATGGGCGAGGACAGTGTCCTTATGCAAGGTTTTTCACTTTTCCTTCGCTTCCGCCTCGGATAATCGAATCTCAAAGCGTGCCGTTGGGGACGGCGCGCGGGCGGTGAATGCCGCCTTGGGGGCAATGGATAAGAGGCCGGCTCAAATGGCTTTGACTGTAAGGACCCTGACGCTGACCGTCCTGCTCCAGGTGGGGGCACTGGCTTTCGGCTCGCTGGCGATGGCGCAATCGACACCCGTGCCGCCGCGCGGCATCGGCGCCACCATGGACATCTCCGAGCAGCCGGGCCGCGAGGCGCCCGCCGACGACGAGCTGACCATCGACCCCGCCTATCGCCGCCAGCCGGTCTATTTCCGCACCACGGAAGCCCCCGGCACCATCATCATCTCCACCAATGACCGCTTCCTCTATCTGGTGGAAGGCAACAACCGCGCGATCCGATACGGCATCGGCGTGGGCCGCGACGGCTTCACCTGGCAGGGCCTCGTGAACGTCTCGCGCAAGGCCGAATGGCCCGACTGGACCCCGCCCGCCGAGATGATCCAGCGTCAGCCCTATCTGCCGCGCTTCATGGCCGGCGGCCCCGGCAACCCCATGGGCGCCCGCGCGCTCTATCTCGGGCAGACCGTCTACCGCATCCACGGCACCAACCAGCCCGACACCATCGGCTATGCGGTGTCCTCCGGCTGCTTCCGCCTCGTGAACAGCGAAGTGATCGACCTCTACAGCCGCGTTCCCGTGGGCGCCAAGGTCATCGTCCGCCAGGCGGTCTCGCTCTGATCCTACGGGCCGCCTTCGGGCGGCCTTTTCTCTCGCCCGCCCGCGGCGCGGCGTCCGCTCACGCTCAATCACCGAACGAGGCTTCCCTCATGAAGACCTTCCTCGCCCTGGCCGCCGGCGCCGTGGTGGCGCTTTCCGCCCATGCGGCATCCGCCCAGACCCTGAAGGCCGTCAAGGATCGCGGCGAACTCGTCTGCGGCGTCTCGCGCGGACTTCCCGGCTTCTCCGTGCCGAACGCCAGCGGCGTTTGGAGCGGCTTCGACGTGGATTTCTGCCGCGCGGTCGCTGCCGCTGTGCTGAACGATCCCACCAAGGTGAAGTTCGTGCCGCTCTCGGCCGAGGAGCGCTTCCCCGCCCTCCAGAAGGGCACCATCGACGTGCTCTCGCGCAACTCCACCTGGACGCTGGAGCGCGAGGCGAAGCAGAATCTCCTGTTCAGCGCCATCACCTATTATGACGGCCAGGGCTTCCTCGTGCCCAACGGCCGCAAGGTCGTCTCCGCCCTGGAGCTGGACGGCTCGAAGGTGTGCGTGCAGGCCGGCACCACCGCGGTGGGCTACACCGAGGACTTCTTCAAGACCAACAACATGAAGCTCGAACTGGTCACGGTGCCGACCTCGGACGATCTGGTGAAGGCCTATGAGGACGGGCGCTGCGACACCATCACCACCGACGTGTCCCAGCTCTACTCCCTGCGTCTCGTCACGAAGAAGCCCAACGATCACATCGTTCTGCCTGACGTCATCTCCAAGGAGCCCCTCGGCCCGGTGGTGCGCCAGGGCGACGACCAGTGGTTTAACGTGATCAAGTGGACCCACTACGCCATGCTCAATGCCGAGGAGCTGGGCGTTAACCAGTCGAATGTGGACGAAGCCCTGAAGTCCCAGAAGCCGGACGTGCGGCGGCTCGTGGGCAATGACGGCAATTA
>JASBUY010000417.1 GCA_030147645.1 Aquabacter sp.
GAGGTGCGCGATCTCTTCTTCGCCACCCCGGCGCGGCTGAAATTTTTGAAATCCGACCGGGCCGAGGGCATGGCGGCGCTGGAAGTGGTGCGCCGCCTCGCTTTGGCGCGGCCCGACATCGCCTTCACCCTGGTCCATGAGGAGCGCGGCCCGCTCACCTATCGCGCGCAGGATGAAACGCCGGACGGCCGCGCGCGGCGCATCGCGGACGTGCTGGGCGCCGAGGCGGGGCGCAATCTCGTGCCCGTGGAGGGCGAGCGCGGCGGGGTGCGGCTGACCGGGCTTGCCGGCCTGCCCACCTTCTCCAAGGCCAACAGCCTCTCCCAATATCTGTTCGTGAACGGCCGCCCGGTGCGCGACAAACTGCTGATGGGCGCCATCCGCGCCGCTTATGCGGATCTGCTCCCCTCCGACCGGCATCCGCTGCTCGCCCTCTTCATCGCGATGGACCCGCGCGAGGTGGATGTGAATGTCCATCCCGCCAAGACCGAGGTGCGGTTCCGCGACGGGGGCAATGTGCGCGCGCTGATCGTGCGCACCCTGTCCGACACCTTGGCCGCGCGCGGGCCGCGCACCGCCGCCTCCATTGCGGACCGTCTGGTGGCGCTGGCCCGTCCCGAAGGCGCGCCCTTTTCCGCGCCCCCCTCGGGCGGCGGCTTCCGTCCGGCCGAGGCGCGCCCCGCGGGCGTTTATGACTGGCGCGCCTCGCCCGCCCGCCCGCTGGCGCAGAATGCATCGGGGCTGGACGCTTCGGGGCTGGACGAGAGCGCGGACGGCGATTTTGCCGCCGCGTCGCAGGCCCGCTTCGATCTCGGCGCGCCCTCGGCCGACGCGCGGGCCGGGGAGGGGGCGGTGAGCGCTTTGGACCTCGACCGCCCGCTGGGCGCCGCCCGCGCGCAGGTCCACGAAACCTATATCCTCGCCCAGACCCGCGACGGCCTCGTGCTGGTGGACCAGCACGCCGCCCATGAGCGGCTCGTCTATGAGAAGCTGAAAGCCGCCTTGGCGCGCGACGGCATCGCCCGCCAGGGCCTGCTGGTGCCCGTGGTGGTGGATCTCGACCCCGCGGACGCCGACCGCCTCTCCGAGCGCGCCGCTGATCTGGCCGCGCTCGGCCTCGTCCTGGAGCCGTTCGGGCATGGCGCGGTGCTGGTGCGCGAGGTGCCCGCCCTGCTGAAGGATGCGGACGTCTCCAAGCTGGTGCGCGATGTGGCCGAGCATGCGGCCGAATGGGACGACGCGCTACCTTTGGAGCGCCGCCTCCTCCATGTGGCGGCCACCATGGCCTGCCACGGCTCCGTGCGCGCCGGCCGCCGCCTCAAGGTGGAGGAGATGAACGCCTTGCTGCGGGAGATGGAGGCGACGCCCAATTCCGGCGAATGCAACCACGGCCGCCCCACCTTCGTCACGCTCTCCCTCGCCGACGTGGAGAAGCTGTTCGCGCGGCGGTGAGGGGGCGAATCGGCAGACCCCGTCAAGCGCGATCTGCCGCGAAAAACGCCTGTGTGTCCAAACTGTGGATGACGTGCATAACCCCCTTAGCCGGGACAGGTTCGCGCAAGCCCTTGAAGGATCGGAAATCCCTTCCCCGCCAACGCCGTTCACCCTTTATTAAGGCGGTGGGCGCCACCATATGTAGTAGGCAAGAGGCCAAGCGGCCCCCAAATCTGTGTTTGACGCCGGTGCCAGACTCACACTAGCGTTCGGTCCTCGGTGGCGGGCAACATCCGGTTTTCAAGACCGGGCGCGCCCGCGTCCGTCCCCAAACACAGCAGCCCAGGTCCCGGGGCGGCGCGCGCCGTCGCACCCGTCGCGTTGTGTCGCGGCTGCCACCCTTTGAGCCAGCATCGCCCCGCTGGGGCACCAGGAGTTTCGGAACATGCGCGTCGAACGCCGCTACACCACGGCCGGTCAGTCGCCCTACGCCGCCATCGCGTTCCGCGAGACGGTGAGCGAAATCCGCAACCCTGACGGCTCGGTGGTGTTCCGCCAGGAAGGCATCGAGGTCCCCGCCCATTTCTCGCAGGTGGCGAGCGACATTCTCGCCCAGAAGTATTTCCGCCGCGCCGGCGTGCCCACACGCCTCAAGAAGGTGGAAGAGAACGCCGTCCCCTCCTTCCTGTGGCGCTCTGTGGCCGATGAGGCCGCGCTCGCGGGCCTGCCCAAGGAGGAGCGGTCGGGCGGCGAAATCTCCGCCAAGCAGGTGTTCGACCGGCTGGCCGGCACCTGGACCTATTGGGGCTGGAAGGGCGGCTATTTCGACACGGAAGAGGACGCGCAGGCCTTCTTCGATGAGCACCGCTACATGCTCGCCATGCAGATGGTCGCGCCCAATTCCCCGCAATGGTTCAATACCGGCCTGCACTGGGCCTATGGCATCGACGGGCCGGGCCAGGGCCATTTCTATGTGGACTACAAGACCGGCGAACTGACCGCGTCCGCCTCGGCCTATGAGCATCCCCAGCCCCACGCCTGCTTCATCCAGTCGGTGGCCGACGACCTCGTGAACGAGGGCGGCATCATGGATCTGTGGGTGCGCGAGGCGCGCCTGTTCAAATACGGCTCGGGCACCGGCTCCAATTTCTCCTCGCTGCGCGGCGAGGGCGAGAAGCTCTCCGGCGGCGGGCGCTCTTCCGGTCTCATGA
This sequence comes from Aquabacter sp., assembly GCA_030147645.1. Classification (GTDB taxonomy): domain Bacteria; phylum Pseudomonadota; class Alphaproteobacteria; order Rhizobiales; family Xanthobacteraceae; genus Aquabacter. The sequence continues at coordinate 2,646 of JASBUY010000417.1, forward strand.
GCTTCCTGAAGATCGGCGACCGCGCGGCGGGCGCCATCAAGTCGGGCGGCACCACGCGCCGCGCCGCCAAGATGGTGGTGGTGGATGCCGACCATCCCGATATCGAGGCCTATGTGGACTGGAAGGTGACCGAGGAGCAGAAGGTCGCCTCGCTCGTCACCGGCTCGCGCATCAATGCCAAGCATCTGAAAGCCGTGCTCAAGGCCTGCGTGAATTGCGAGGGCGAGGGCGAATCCTGCTTCGATCCCGAGAAGAACCCGGCGCTGAAGCGCGAGATCAAGGCCGCCCGCAAGGCCGGCGTGGTGGATTCCGCCATCCGCCGCGTGATCCAATATGGCCGCCAGGGCTATAGCGACATCGACATCGCCATCTACGACACCGATTGGGACGGCGAGGCCTACATCACGGTCGCGGGCCAGAATTCCAACAATTCCGTGCGCGTCACCGACGACTTCCTGCGCGCGGTGGAGGCGGATGCCGACTGGAACCTGATCCGCCGCATCGACGGCAAGGTCCACAAGACCATCAAGGCCCGCGAGCTGTGGGAGAAGATCGGCTCGGCCGCGTGGCACTGCGCCGATCCCGGCATCCAGTTCCACACCACGGTCAATGACTGGCACACCTGCCCGGCGGGCGGCGAGATCCGCGCCTCCAATCCGTGCTCGGAATATATGTTCCTGGACGACACGGCCTGCAATCTCGCCTCTCTGAACCTGCTCCAGTTCCGCGACGCCGAGAAGCGGTTCGACGTGGAGAGCTTCGAGCACGCGGTGCGGCTGTGGACCGTGGGGATGGAAATCTCGGTGCTCATGGCGCAATTCCCCTCGCGCCAGATCGCCGAACTCTCTTACCAGTACCGCACGCTGGGCCTCGGCTACGCCAATATCGGCGGGCTGCTCATGTCGTCCGGCATTCCCTATGACTCGGCGGAAGGCCGCGCCATCTGCGGCGCCATTTCCTCGGTCATGACCGGCATCTGCTATGCCACCTCCGCCGAAATGGCGAAGGAGCTGGGCACCTTCCCGCAGTACGACAAGAATGCGGACGCGATGCTGCGCGTCATCCGCAATCATCGCCGCGCCGCCTATGGCGAGGCGGCGGGCTATGAGGGCCTTTCGGTCGCGCCCGTGCCGCTCGACCATGCCTCGCTGAAGGATGCGCGCCTCGCGGCCCATGCCAAGAGCGCGTGGGACAAGGCGCTGGAGGGCGGCAAGGCCCATGGCTATCGCAATGCCCAGGTCTCGGTGATCGCGCCCACCGGCACGATCGGCCTGGTCATGGATTGCGACACCACCGGCATCGAGCCCGACTTCGCGCTGGTGAAGTTCAAGAAGCTCGCCGGCGGCGGCTATTTCAAGATCATCAACCGCGCCGTGCCCGAGGCGCTGCGCGCGCTCGGCTATGGCGAGGCGCAGATCGCCGAGATCGAGGCCTATGCGGTGGGCCACGGCTCGCTCGCCCAGGCCCCCGGCATCAACCACACCACGCTGCGCGCCAAGGGCTTTGACGACGCCGCCATCCAGAAGGCGGAAGGCGCGGTGAAGAGTGCCTTCGACATCAAGTTCGCCTTCAACCGCTGGACCTTCGGCGAGGACTTCCTGGTGAAGACGCTCGGCGTCTCCGCCGCCCAATTGGCCGACCCGAAGTTCGACCTGCTCGCCCATCTCGGCTTCTCCAAGGCCGAGATCGACGCCGCCAACGTGCATGTGTGCGGCGCCATGACCCTGGAGGGCGCGCCCTTCCTCAAGGCCGAGCATCTGCCCGTGTTCGACTGCGCCTCGCCCTGCGGGCGTATCGGCAAGCGCTTCCTCTCGGTCGACAGCCATATCCACATGATGGCGGCGGCGCAGAGCTTCATCTCGGGAGCGATTTCCAAGACCATCAACATGCCCAACGACACCACCATCGAGGACTGCCAGAAGGCCTATGAGCTGTCCTGGTCGCTCGGAACCAAGGCCAATGCGCTCTACCGCGACGGCTCCAAGCTGAGCCAGCCGCTGGCGGCGTCGCTGGTGGAGGATGACGAAGAGGCCGAAGAGGTGCTGGCCACCGGCAGCCCCCAGGAAAAGGCCCAGGTCCTGGCCGAGAAGATCGTCGAAAAGGTCGTGGTCAAGGAGGTGGCGCGCGGCCGGGAAGAACTGCCCGAGCGGCGCAAGGGCTACGCCCAGAAGGCGATCGTCGGCGGCCACAAGGTCTATCTGCGCACCGGCGAGTACGAGAACGGCTCGCTCGGCGAGATTTTCATCGACATGCACAAGGAAGGCGCCGCATTCCGGTCGCTGATGAACAACTTCGCGATCGCCATCTCGATCGGCCTGCAATACGGCGTGCCGCTGGACGAGTTCGTCGAGGCCTTCACCTTCACGCGGTTCGAGCCGTCCGGCATGGTCGAGGGCAACGATGCGATCAAGATGTCGACGTCGGTCCTCGACTACATCTTCCGCGAGCTGGCGATCTCGTACCTCGCCCGCAACGACCTCGCGCATGCGGAGCCGGCCGATGTCCTGCCCGACGCG
>JASBUY010000419.1 GCA_030147645.1 Aquabacter sp.
GAGGTGCGCAGATAATAGGGATGCGCGGTCCCGTCCGGCGCCTGCCAGAGGGTGGCGAAGGCATGGAGATGCGCCTCGTTGCCCGGCGAGATCTGGAGCACCGGCGTTTCCACTTCCAGGAAGTCCTGGGCGCAGAAATAGCCGCGCACGGCGCCGACAATCCGTTGGCGCGCCAGCAGAAAGGGGCGGCGGTCGGCATGGACGGCGCGGTCCCACCAGGGGCTCGGCAGCGCAGCAGGTGTCATGGGCGGTGCCCCTTCCCGCCTCGAAAAGGCGCGCCAATGCTGAAAAACGCGGCGGGAGGCTGGCGAAACGCGCCAAGATCGCTATCTTGCGCGCCGACGCAAAGCGGCCTCGGGCCGCCATTTCTTCGAGGAATACGCGACGTGGTCAAGGTTATCGCCAGCTCTCTGCGCAAAGGCAATGTGGTCGAAATCGACGACAAGCTCTATGTCATCCTGAGCGCGGAGAACATCCATCCCGGCAAGGGCACGCCCGTCACCCAGATGGACATGCGCCGCATTTCGGATGGCGTGAAGATCTCCGAGCGCTACCGCACCACCGAGCAGGTGGAGCGCGCCTTCGTCGAGGACCGCCCCCACACTTTCCTGTATCAGGACAGCGACGGCTACACCTTCATGAACCCCGAGACCTACGATCAGGTCGCGGTGCCGGAAGACGTGATCGGCGACCAGAAGGTCTATTTGCAGGAAGGCATGGAATGCATGCTCTCCCTGCATAACGGCACGCCCATCGCCATCGAACTGCCCCAGCGCGTCACGCTGGAGATCGTGGACACCGAGCCGACGGTGAAGGGGCAGACGGCCTCCTCCTCCTACAAGCCGGCCATGCTCTCCAACGGCGTGCGCACCATGGTTCCCCCGCATGTTGCGGCCGGAACCCGCGTGGTCATCCTGACCGCCGACGCCTCCTATGTGGAACGCGCCAAGGACTGAGATCTGGTGTCTTCGTTTGAACGCCGCCGGCGCCCGCGTCGGCGGCGTTCTGCTGTCTGCATCGTTGCAGTTCGGCAACACCGCTTTTCATTCGTCGACGCCCTGGAACCTCTGGCTCTGCCGTGGGTTGCGCGATGACTGAGGGAGGCGAGGCGCATGGACGTGTCGGGCAAGAAAGTGCTGGTGATCGAGGACGAGTTGCTCGTCGCCATGGGCCTGGAAGATACGTTGTCCACGCTCGGCTGCGTTGTGGTCGGGCCGGTCACCACCTTGGAGGACGCGATTGCCCTGTCCCCCACCGTTGAGGCGGACGCGGCCATTCTGGATGTGAATATGCGCGGGCAGGAGATCTTCCCCGCTGCCCGAATCCTGGCGGCGCGCGGCATCCCCCTGATTTTCTGCAGCGGCTCGGTGAGCTGCGGCCCTCTGCCCGATGGCTTCGCCCACATGATGCAATTGCCCAAGCCCTATACTGACCGCGCGGTGCGCGATGCGGTGTGCGCCTTGCTCGCAAGCGCCGAGGCGCTGCCCGCCTGACCCTTATTTCCTCGGCGCGCGGCGCGGCAAAGCGCGGCCGAGCGCCAGCGTGAGGAGCGCGGCGAGGAACAGGATGGCCGCAAGGACTTCGAATCCGGCCTCGAACCGCCCGGTGGTCTGCTTGATCCATCCCACCAGATAAGGGCCGATGAAGCCGCCGAGATTGCCGATGGAATTGATCAGCGCGATGCCCGCGGCGGCGGCGGTTCCGCGCAGGAACAGAGGCGGGACGGTCCAGAACGGGCCGAGCGCGCCATAGATGCCGATACAGGCCAGAGCGATGGCAGCGATGGCCAGGATCTGGCTGCCCGCATAGACGCTCGCCAGCACCCCCACCGCGCCGAGCAACGCGCCGCCGGCCACATGCAGGATGCGCTCGCCGGTTCGATCGCTGCTGCGACCGAACGCGATCATCGCAAGCGCGCTCAGCGCATAGGGGACGATCAGGATCAGGCCGATCTCCCGCGTCGTATAGCCGAGCGACTGGATGATCTGCGGCAGCCACAGGCCGACGCCGTACAGCCCCACCACGATGCCGAGATAAATGACGCCGAGCAGGAGCACGCGCGCATCGCGCAGCGCCGGCCATAGGGCATGGCGGGCAACGGCCGCCTGATCGGCCTGGTCCGCCGCGAGGCGGGCGGTGATGGCGGCCTTCTCCGCGTCCGTCAGCCAGGAGGCGGCCTGCGGCCCATCGGGCAGCAAAGCGAGCACGACCAGCCCAAGCGCGCAGGCGGGCAGCCCCTCGATGATGAACAGCCATTGCCAGCCGGCGAGACCATGGGCGCCGTGGGTCATATCCAAAATCAAGGCGGAGATGGGCGAGCCCACGGCGCTCGCGATCGGCACCGCCGCCATGAACAGCGCGATGTAATGGGCGCGCACGGACAAGGGAAACCAGTAGCCGAGATAGAGGATCATGCCCGGCAGGAAGCCCGCCTCGGCCGCGCCCAGCAGGAAGCGTAGGACGACGAACTGGGTGGCGGTGCCGACGAACGCCGTGGCGGCGGAGATCAGCCCCCAGGTCACCATGATGCGGCAGATCCAGACGCGCGCGCCCACCTTCTCCAAGGCCAGGTTGCTCGGCACCTCGAACAGGAAATAGCCGATGAAGAACACTCCGGCGCCCCAGCCGAAAATCTCGGGGCTGAAGCCGAGATCGGCATTCATGGTGAGCGCCGCGAAACCCACATTCACACGGTCGAGGAAGCTGACGATGTAGAGGACCATCATCAGCGGGATCAGCCGCCGCGTCGCCTTGGCGAAGGCGCGCCTTTCAAGCGCCGCGCCCGTCTCATGTGTCTGGTCCACGCCCGCCCCTCCCCGGTTTGGGCTGGAATGCGCGGTCAGGCGGACGGCGTCAACCCGCCCGCCTGCTCGATGAAGCGCGCCACCACGTCCACGCCGACCCCGTTCCGGATGGAGGAGAAGACGTAGGGCCGCGCGCCGCGCATGCGCTGCGTGTCCGCCTCCATGAT
>JASBUY010000427.1 GCA_030147645.1 Aquabacter sp.
CCGAAAGTCCAGGGTGCCGCGCAAGTGACGCGAGGGAAAGGGCGACGAAGGTCGGACGTTTCTCAGATCCCTGCCGCACCTCCGTCGGCCCGCGGATCGTGCGCGCCCTCGACCCCGCCCTTGGGATGCAGCACCACGGCGCCGGCATGTCCCATGGTGTCGGAAAACGCCTCGGGCAGCACTTCGACATCGTGTCCCGCCTTGGCGAGGGCGGCGACCAGTCCGTCATCGAAGCGGTTTTCCAGGCGCAGATTGGTCTGCTGGGAGCCCCAGGTGCGCCCGAGCAGCCAGCGCGGGGCGGCGATGGCTTCGCCCAGCGGCTGACCGTAGAAGACGTGCCGCGTGAATACAGCCGCCTGGGTCTGTGGCTGCCCTTCCCCGCCCATGGTGCCATAGGCCATCACGCGGCCATCCTTCAGTTCGGCCATCGCGGGATTGAGCGTGTGGAAGGGACGGCGCCCGGGCACGAGCGGGTTCACAGCCTTGGGATCGAGCGAGAAGCTGGCGCCCCGGTTCTGCATCAGAATTCCGGTGGCGGGCAGCAGGCACCCGGAACCGAACTCGAAGAAGATGGACTGGATATAGGACACCGAAAGCCCCGACGCGTCGGTCGCGCCGAGCCAGATGGTGTCGCCGGGCGACGCCGGCTGAGGCCAGGGCAGCGCCCGCCGCGTGTCGATGCGCGCCGCGTCCTGATCCAGCGCCTTCGGGCTCAGCAGTTCGGACAAATCGTGGCGCAGATGCTCGAAGTCGCACACCACCTTGTCGCGCACCAGGAAGGCGCGCTTGGTGGCCTCGACGAGGCCGTGGACATAGGGAAAGTCCTCGGCGCGCGGGACGTTCAGGCGCTCGAACAGCGCCAGGATGAGCAGCGAGGCGAGGCCCTGGGTCGGCGGGGGCGCATTATAAAGCGTGCCGTGGGCGCTCTTCACGCTAAGCGGCGCGCGCGTCACGGCCCGGTAGCGTTCGAGATCGGCGCGGGTCACCGGGCTGCCGATCTTCTCAAGATCGCCCGAAATCTCGCGCGCGACATCGCCGCGATAGAAATCATCAAGCCCGGCTCGCGCGAGATGCTCCAGCGTGTCCGCGAGCCGGGGATTGGCGATCACCTGTCCCATTTCAGGGACCTTGCCGCCCGGAAGGAACATGTCGGCGAAACCCGGCGCGTCTTCCAGCTCCGGGCGTCTCAAGGCGGTGAGTTCGGCCTGGGAGCGGGAGACCGCGACGCCCGCCCGCGCATGGGCAATGGCGCTCTCCAAAAGATCGCGCAAGGGAAGCCGCCCGCCGCAGGCGGCGGCGGCCTCCAAGGCCAATTGCCACCCCCCCACCGCGCCCGGCACGGTCAGAGCGGCAAGCGGGCCCCGGAAGGGGATCGCGTCATAGCCGATATCGCGATAGAGCGAGGGCAAGGCCTTGGCCCCGGCAAAGCCGCAGGCCTCGATATAATGCACGCGGCCGGACGGTTCGCGGATCAGCCAGAAGCCATCGCCGCCGAGATGGTTCATGTGCGGATAGACCACCGCGATGGTGGCGGCGGCGGCAAGAGCGGCCTCGATGGCGTTGCCGCCCGCGCTGAACACCTGCCGCCCCGCTTCGACCGCAAGACCATGGGGCGCGGCGATCACCGCGCGTCCGCACCTGACGCTTTCGTGCATGGGGCTCTCCGAGGCGCTCTTGACCGGGACGGCGACACATCGCAGTGTCCCGGCAAAATGAAACCGGCTTGATCCCACGGGTTGTTCCCGATGACGGCACAAAGCGCAAGCCGGCCCCGGCGCCGCACGGGGCACCCGACAGGAGATTGAAATGGCAGGGTCCGCTCATCGCTTCACCGTCGTCAGCGCGACCGTCTTTGTCGGTATCCAGGCCGTGGCGACCGGCGTTGCGGCGGGATGGGCGATCGCCGGCCTCTTCAATCTCGGCGACATCGGCGAATATGCCTTGATGGGGCTGTTTTCGTTGCCGGCGCTCTATGCCACCTATCGCTATGGCCGCTCCGCCGCCAAGGCCGAAGCCAGCCTCGCGGCGTGAGGCGGGCCGCGATTTTCCCCAATCATCGATTGCCCGCCTCTTAAGGGATCGCGGGCGACATCAGTCGGCGGACCAATAGGACACGACATCCGAAAGGGCGGGGCGCGGACGGTCGGGCGGAGCCTCCGAAGGGCTTCCGATATGGATGAAGCCGGCCACCCGCTCATCCGCCGCGACGCCCAACAGAGCGGCGGCGTCGGGATCGCGGCCCGGCCATTTCAGGAGCCATTGGGTGGCAAATCCCAGCGCAGCCGCCGCCGTGACCAGCGCCATTCCCGCCGCGCCGGCAGAGAGTTCCTGATTGAAAAGCGGAATCTTGGCCTGTGGATCGGCACGGCTGACCAGGACGATGGTGACCGGCGCGCGCAACAGATAGTCGCGCCACATGGTCGCCTTGGAGACCGGAAGGTCGGGGTTCTGTCGGGCATAGAGCGCATCGAACCGGTCGCCGGCGTGTGCGCGCGCCTCGCCCTCCAGCACAATGAAGCGCCAGGGCACGAGGCGGCCATGGTCCGGCACCCGGGCGGCCAGGGTCAGCAGCGTGCGCAATTCGGCCGCATCGGGACCCGGCTCCACCAGCGCGCGCAGCGGCAAAGAGCGGCGGTGCGCCAGAACTTCCAGCATTTCGGCGGAAACGCGCCGGGGCAGCGGCGGGCCGGACGGTCCGCTGGCCGGGGCATGGGCGTGGCCGGTCGGGTGCGCCATCAGGGCGTCGCCACCCGCCGGGACGCGAGGGTCAGGGCCGCCTGAAAGTCGGTAACCAGCGCAAGATGGCCCGGCGCGTCGGCAAGGCCCATGCGTGTCACGATCTGAGCCGCAGCCGGCTTGAGGCCGGACAGGATCACCTTGGTCCCGCCCGCCCGGCACCGTCGCAGGAAATCTTCCAGAGCGGCGACGCCGGTCGCGTCCACCATCGGGACGTCCTCCATCCGCAGGATGAAGACGCGGGGCGGCTGGCCGATTTGATCCAGAACCTCGGAAAGGCGTGCAGCGGCGCCGAAGAAGAGCGGGCCGCGCACCTCGAACACCTCGACGCCGGGCGGCAGATGCGCGCGCGCATCCTCGTCCTCATCCTCGGCCGGCGGCGCTACGCTGGCGCTTTCCGCCATGCGGTGCATGAACAGAACCGCCGCCAGCACCACGCCGGCCGCGATGGCCACGGTGAGGTCCACGGTCACGGTGAGTACGAAGGTGAGCAGCAGCAGGACGCGATCGCCCATGGGCGCGCGCATGAGATGGCGCATCTTGCCCACCTCGCTCATGTTCCACGCCACCACCATGAGAATGGCAGCGAGGCTCGCGAGCGGAATATAGACCGCGAGCGGCGCCAGCAGCAGCATGACCGCCAGCACGAACAGCGCGTGCAGCACGCCGGCCATGGGCGAGCGGGCGCCGGCACGGATATTCGTCGCGGTGCGGGCGATGGCCCCCGTGGCCGGCAGGCCGCCGACCAGAGCGGAGGCGGCATTGGCGACGCCTTGCGCCAGCAATTCCGCATTGGGCCGATGGCGCCCGCCGGACATTCCGTCCGCCACCACGGCCGAGAGCAGGCTCTCGATCCCCGCGAGGAAGGCGATGGTGAGCGCGCTCGGCAGCAATTCCGCCATGCGCGAAAGCGAGAGCGCCGGCAGATGGGGCACGGGTATGCTCGCCTGAAGCGCGCCGAAGCGCGAGCCGATGGTCGCGACGGGAAGCTGGAACAGGGACACGATCACCGCGCCCAGCACCACCGCCAGCAGGAAGCCGGGCACCTTCGGCGCGAAGCGGCGCAGCACCAGGATCAAGGCCAGCGCGCCAAAGGAAAGCGCCGTCGTCGCCACCGAAAGGGAGGAGACATGGGCGATCAGCGCCTCCCATTGCGGCACCACGGCCGCTGGGAGATTTTCGATGGCGAGACCCAGGAAATCCTTCACCTGGCTCGAAAAAATGATCACCGCGATACCGGCCGTGAACCCCGTCACCACCGGCTCGGGGATGTAGCGCATGAAGCTGCCGAGGCGCGTGACGGCGGCGAGCACCAGGATCGCGCCGGCCATGAGCGTGGCGAGTACCAGCCCGTACGCATCTCGACACGGTGGCCGAGATGCTGCCGTCGGGCCTGCGCCAGCGTCTGTCGCTGGCGGTGGCCATCATCCACGAGCCGGAGATCCTGATTCTCGACGAGCCGACCTCG
>JASBUY010000429.1 GCA_030147645.1 Aquabacter sp.
GAATTCCGACCTCATGGCGCAGGGCTTGCCCTCGCCGGCTGAACTCGCATTGTTGGACCCGTTCCGCTCCAGTTTGCCAAACGATGTCTTCGGCGAGCCGGTGATGCCGCCCGTGACCGATGGGTCCGGCCAGGACCGGACCAATCTGCGCCGGGCCGCAGCACTGCTGAAGGAGGCGGGTTATCAAATCCAGCAGAGCCGTCTGCTGGACGCGAAGGGACAGCCGCTCGCCATCGAATTCCTGGACGATGACGGAGCGTTTGAGCGGCACACCTCGCGGTTCATTTCCAACCTGAAGCTGCTGGGCATCGATGCCAGCTTCCGGATCGTCGATCCCGCGCAATACCAATCGCGTCTCAAGGAGTTCGACTTCGACATGCTGGTGCGCCGCTATTCCGTCTCCCTCAATCCGGGCGAGGAATTGCGCTTCTATTTCGGTAGCCAAGCCGCGCGGATGCCGGGATCGAACAATCTCTCCGGCATCTCGAGCACGGCCGTGGATGCGCTGATCGATGCCGCGCTTGCCGCGCAGACCCGCCCCGAGCTGGTCACCGCCTGCCGGGCGCTCGACCGGGTGCTGCGCGCAGGCCAGTATTGGGTGCCCCAATGGTATAAACCTTCACACTGGCTCGCCTTCTGGGACGTGTTCGAACGGCCCGCCGTTCCGCCTCTCTATGCGACCGGCGTCCTCGATACCTGGTGGACCCGCCCCGCCGCAGCCAAGGGCGGCTGACCCTCGCTTCCCGCCGAGACCGGAGACCCGATGCTCGCTTACATCCTCCGCCGCATCGCCCTCATGGTGCCGACCATTCTCGGCATCATGCTGGTGTCCTTCGTGGTCGTGCAATTCGCGCCGGGCGGTCCCGTGGAGCGCGTGATTGCGCAACTGACGGGCGACGACGTGTCCGCCACAGCGCGCGTGTCCGGCTCGGGAAGCGATTTCGCGGGTGGCGCGCCAACGGTGGGCGGCGGTCTGGATGCGTCGGCTTCGAAATATCGCGGCGCGCAGGGGCTGGACCCGAAGTTCATCGCGGAACTGGAGAAGCAGTTCGGCTTCGACAAGCCGGCCCACGAGCGCTTTCTGCTGATGATCTGGAACTATGCGCGTTTTGATTTCGGCCGGTCCTATTTCCGCGATATCGGCGTGCTTGACCTGATCGCGGAGAAGCTGCCGGTCTCCATCTCGCTTGGCCTCTGGATGACCCTCCTCACCTATGCCATCTCGATTCCGCTCGGCATCGCCAAGGCAATGTATGACGGCTCGCGCTTCGATACCTGGACCTCCGCCGTCATCATCGTCGGCTATGCGGTGCCGTCCTTCCTGTTCGCGATCCTGCTGATCATCCTGTTTGCCGGCGGCTCCTTCCTGGACTGGTTCCCGCTGCGCGGACTCACCTCCGACAACTGGGCGCAAATGTCCTGGCCCGAGCGCATTCTCGATTATGGCTGGCACCTCGTGCTGCCGCTCACCTCCATGGTCCTCGGCGCGTTCGCCACCATGACGCTTCTGACAAAGAATTCCTTCCTGGAAGAGATACGAAAGCAATATGTCACGACCGCCCGCATGAAGGGGCTGACCGAGCGCAAGGTGCTCTATGGCCACGTCTTTCGGAATGCCATGCTGATCGTGATCGCCGGTTTTCCGAGCGCGTTCATTTCCGCCTTCTTCACGGGATCGCTTTTGATCGAGACCATCTTCTCCCTGGACGGGCTCGGCCTGCTGGGCTTTGAGAGCGTGCTGAACCGCGATTATCCGGTTGTGTTCGGGACGCTCTACATTTTCTCGCTCGCGGGGTTGATCGTCGGCTTGCTCTCCGATCTGACCTATATGCTCGTCGATCCGCGCATCGACTTCGAGACGCGGGAGGTCTGAGCGGTGGATACGACCTTGAGCGTCCCCTCCGCCCCGCCCGGCCCCACCCGGAAATGGCTGTCGCCGCTGAACCAGCGGCGCCTGCGCAATTTCCGCGGCAATGGGCGAGGATGGCGATCCTTTCTCATCTTCATGGTTCTGTTCGTGTTGAGCCTTTTCGCCGAATTCCTGGCGAATGACCGGCCCATCCTGGTGGAATATGACGGCGCCTATTATCTGCCGGTCTTCAAGGACTATCCGGAGACCACATTCGGCGGCGATTTCGAGACCACGGCGGACTATCGCGACCCCTATCTGCAGAAGCTCATCGCGGAAAAGGGCGGCTGGATGATCTGGCCGCCGGTGCGCTTCTCATATTCCACGCACAATCTTGACCTGCCGACCCCCGCTCCCTCGCCGCCCACCTGGATGCTGACCGAGGCGCAGTGCAAGAGCGTCGCGGAGAAGAAGGGGGTCTCGGGCTGCTCGGCGCTCGAATATAATTGGCTCGGCACCGACGATCAGGGCCGCGACGTGCTCGCGCGGCTCATTTACGGCTTCCGGATCTCGGTCCTGTTCGGCCTCGCGCTGACCGTGATTTCTTCGATCATCGGGGTGGCGGCGGGCGCCGTGCAGGGCTATTTCGGCGGCTGGGTGGATCTCTTGTTCCAGCGCTTCATCGAGATCTGGACCTCCATTCCCTCGCTTTATCTTCTGCTCATCATTTCCTCGGTGATCGGCGTCGTCGCCGGCGCCGTGCAGGGCTATTTCGGCGGCTGGGTGGATCTGATCTTCCAGCGCTTCATCGAGATCTGGACGGCGATTCCCTCGCTCTATCTTCTCCTGATCCTGTCCTCGGTCCTCGTGCCCGGCTTCTTCGTGCTGCTCGGCATCCTTCTCCTGTTTTCCTGGGTGTCGCTGGTGGGGCTGGTGCGCGCGGAATTCCTGAGGGCGCGCAATTTCGAATATGTGCAGGCGGCGCGCGCGCTCGGGGTCGGCAATGTCACCATCATGGTGCGTCACCTGCTGCCCAATGCCATGGTGGCGACGCTCACCTTCCTGCCCTTCATCCTGTCCTCCTCGGTGATGACGCTCACCGCCCTGGACTTCCTCGGCTTCGGCCTGCCGCCGGGTTCGCCTTCGCTGGGCGAATTGCTGGCGCAGGGAAAGGCGAATGTTCAGGCGCCTTGGCTCGGCCTCACCGGCTTCTTCACTGTCGCGCTGATGCTCAGTCTCCTGATCTTCATCGGCGAGGCGATCCGCGATGCCTTCGATCCGCGCAAGACGTTCACGTGAGGGGCGCGCATGACCACTGAACCGCTCCTTTCCGTGCAGGATCTCTCGGTCGCCTTCCGCCGCGAAGGCGGCACATCCGCGCTGGCGGTGGATCGGGTGTCGTTCGATGTCAAAGCCGGCGAGACCGTCGCGCTCGTGGGCGAGTCTGGCTCGGGCAAATCGGTCACCGCGTTGTCGGTCCTAAAACTGTTGCCTTATCCGCCGGCGAGCCATCCCTCGGGCCGCATCCTGTTCAAGGGTCGCGATCTGCTGGCGCTGCCCGATCCGCAATTGCGCGCGGTGCGCGGCAATGACGTGACCATGGTCTTCCAGGAGCCCATGACGTCGCTCAACCCGCTGCAGACCATCGAAGCGCAAATCGGCGAGATGCTGCGGCTCCACACCGGCCTCACCGGCCGAGCGGTCAGCGCCCGCACCGTGGAATTGCTGCACGAGGTCGGCATTCCCGATCCGGAGAGCCGCCTTGGCGCCTATCCGCACCAATTATCCGGGGGTCAGCGCCAGCGCGTGATGATCGCCATGGCGCTCGCGAACGAGCCGGATTTGCTGATCGCCGACGAGCCCACCACCGCGCTCGACGTGACGGTGCAGGCGCAGATATTGAAGCTGCTGAAACAGCTTCAGGCGCGGCTCGGCATGGCCATGCTGTTCATCACCCATGACCTCGGCATCGTGCGCAAGATCGCGGACCGGGTCTGCGTCATGCAGAAGGGTCGCATCGTGGAGCAGGGCGAGACGGAGGCGACCTTCCTTGCGCCCCAGCATCCTTATACGCAGGCGCTGCTGCGCGCCGAGCCCAAGCCCGATCCCGCGCCGGCTTGCCCCGAAGCGCCAGTGGTGATGGCGGCGCAGGACCTCAAGGTCCATTTCCCCATCAAGAAGGGCATCCTGCGGCGCACGGTCGGCCACGTGAAGGCGGTGGACGGCGTCACCGTCTCCATCCACCAGGGCGAGACGCTCGGTGTGGTGGGGGAGTCCGGGTCCGGCAAGACCACGCTCGGCCTCGCGCTGCTGCGCCTCATTTCCAGCCAGGGGCCGATCCTGTTTCTCGGACAGCGTATCGATGCGCTGAAATCGGGCGGCATGCGTCCGCTTCGGCGCGATATGCAGGTGGTGTTCCAGGACCCCTATGGCGCGCTTTCCCCCCGCATGTCGGTGGAGGACATCGTGGGCGAGGGCCTCGGCATCCATCAGAAGCACCTCACCGAGGCGGAGCGTGAGGCACGCGTGATTGCGGCGCTCACCGATGTCGGGCTCGATCCCGAGAGCCGGCACCGCTATCCCCATGAGTTTTCCGGTGGCCAGCGCCAGCGCATCTCCATCGCGCGCGCCATGGCGCTCGAGCCGTCGTTCGTGGTGCTGGACGAACCGACCAGCGCGCTCGACATGCTGGTTCAGGCGCAGATCGTGGACCTTCTTCGCGCGCTGCAGAAGCGGCGAAACCTCACCTACATGTTCATTTCCCACGATTTGCGCGTCGTCTCCGCGCTCGCGAGCCGCATTCTTGTGATGCGCGGCGGCAAGGTGGTGGAAGAGGGGCCGGCGGCCGATGTGTTCCGCCATCCCCGCGAGGACTACACCAAGGCCTTGTTCGCGGCCGCGTTCAATCTGGAAGCCGCCCATGCGGCGGCGGTGGCACAATGAACAAGGATGTCGTGCTCGGAGATGCCACGGCTGAAGTGTCAATTTCACCGCCGGACATCCGAGCGCGCGGCTTTGTGGGCTACGAGACCTATCAAATCACCCTCACCTTAGGCGATGTTGCCTCTTCCCCGATGACCCGCGATCTGGTGCGGATCGGGGAAGTGGTCGGTGTGCTGTGCGTCGACCGAGCGCGGGGGCTTTTGGTCCTGATCCGCCAGTTCCGCCTCTCGGCCCATTTCGCGACGGGGCGCGGCGACATGATCGAACTCGCCGCCGGGCGTGTGGAGGCGGGCGAAGAGCCGGAAGTCGCGGCGCGCCGGGAATGCCTGGAGGAGACCGGGCTCGCGCCGAAGACCATGATGCGCATGTTCGACGTGATGCCCGCGCCGGGCGTTCTCGATGAACACGCGACGCTCTATCTCGCGGATGTGGATTCGCGGAACCTGCCGGAGCGGGCGGGATTGGCGGGCGAAACCGAGGTCACCCATCCCTTCGCCTTACCCATCGATGCGGCGCTGGACCTTCTGGAGGGCGGCCGCTGCATGAATGGATATCTTATCACCGCCCTGCAATGGCTCGCGCTGAACCGCATCCGCCTCGGTCTCTGATCGAACGAGGGCGCGCTTCGCATTCCCGTAGGATCAGAGCGGCGCGGGCCGAAAGCCGCTGAGGTCGAAGCGGGCCACATCCTCCAGCAGCGCCAGGACGCCCTCGACGCCATGGGCAATGGCGGCTTCCCCCTTTTCGGCGCTGGCGCGCGCGGCATCTCCCATGGCGCCGGAGGAGTGCAGGTCTTCGCTCATCCAGCCGAAGCCGACCGGGTGATTCGCCCGAAGGACGGCAAACTGGTCCTCCATATCGCGGCTGAACGGCGCGAAATCGCGCGCCTGATCCATCCGCACCAGATCCGGGCGGAAGGCCAGCATGAGCGATGTCTCGATGTCGCCGCCATGAATGCCGTGCGCACGTTCCTGCGGCGTGAAGAGCCCCTCGGGATAGCCGAAGCGGTGCATGGAGGCGGTTACGGCCAGCACGCCGTGGCGGGCGCGCAGGCCGCGGGCCAGCAGATCGATGACGGGCACGTTTCCGCCATGGGTGTTGAGGATGACGAGACGCCGCACCCCGGCGGAAATCACCTGCCCGCACACGTCGCCCCAGGCAGCCAAGGCGGTCTCGGGCGCGAGGCTGAGGGTGCCGGGAAAGGACAAGTGCTCCGTTGAGGCTCCGATGGCCTGGACCGGAAGAAACAGGATTGGCCGCGCCGGCAGGCGGGACGCGATTCGTGCGATATAGCCTTCCGCGATGATGAGGTCGGTCCCCAACGGCAAATGGGGTCCATGCTGTTCGACCGCGGCAACAGGCAGGATGACGATGGGATCGGCCTGCGCCAGGGCCGCGATGTCCGGACTGCTCAGCTCCACCCAGAACCGCTTCATCGTCCGCTCTCCCGCAATCCTCCGTTTCATCTGCGGGAAATCTTAAGATCGTGTCCCACCTTCGCAAAATTGTAAGCCGGCGCGTGGATAAGTACGCTGCATCGCGAAAGGTCGCGGTTGCGCATGGCGGGGTTCGGACCTTCGTCCGGCCGCCGAGGGGGGTGGGATGAAGGACCCGATTGCTAAGACCATCGGCTATCGCCTCACGCATACGGCGCGCCTCCAGAAGGCCCTATCGGCCCGCCTTTTGGCGGAGCTGGGGCTGTTTCCGGGCCAGGAAGCGGTGCTGAAGCTGCTCGTCGAACAGGACGGCCGCACCATGGGCGATCTCGCCGGCGCGCTGCGGGTGCGTCCCCCGACCGCGTCCAAGACCATCGCGCGTCTCACCGCCCAGGGCCTCGTGGAACGTCGGGCCACCGACGGCGACGGCCGCCTTGTGCGGGTCTATCTCACCGACAGCGGGCGCGAGCGCGGCGGCTCCATCGACCGCATTTGGGAAACGCTGGAAGCCGAGATGGTGACCGGCCTCGACAACAAAGAGCGCAAGCGGCTGCGCAAGCTCCTGCGGAAGGTCGAGAAGAACCTCGCTCAGCGTCTCGGTGCGGACGGCGGCGTCGACGATGACGCCGACGGCACTGAGGACGACGAGGAAAGCTGATCTCCCGCGCGCCGCACACTTTCCATTCCTGGCATGCATGGGGCCTTTCCGGCCGCATGCGTGCTTTGCGCGTTCCCAACGGCGCCCCGGCGCGCTATCCCTGTCATCTAATCGATTAAGGCCCGACTCGCCGACAGGGCCGCAGAGGGAGAGCAGGGAACGCCATGTCCAACGCCATTGATCTCAACGCCCGCAGCGCCATCGTCACCGGAGGCGCCCAGGGCATCGGCCGCGCCATCGTGGAGCGGTTCCTCGCCTCGGGAGCGCGGGTCGCGATCTGGGACCGCGACCTCGATCTCGCCCGGCGCACGGCGGCTGAGTTGGACGCGGACAAGGTGATCGCGGTGGAGGCCGACGTCACCAATCTCCAGGCCGTGGAGACGGCGACCACCCTGACCCAGGCGGCATTCGGGCGGATCGATATCCTGGTCAACAATGCCGGCATATCGGGTCCCAACACCAAGCTTTGGGAGTATCCGCCGGAGGCATGGGCGCAAGTGCTCGCCATCAACCTCAACGGGCCGTTCAATTGCTGCCGAGCGGTGGTGCCCCACATGATCGCCCAGAATTACGGGCGCATCGTCAACGTGGCTTCCATTGCCGGCAAAGAGGGCAACCCGAACGCCTCCGCCTATTCCGCGTCCAAGGCGGGCGTGATCGCGCTCACGAAGTCCCTTGGCAAGGAACTGGCGACCTATGACATCGCGGTCAATTGCGTGACGCCGGCCGTAGCGAAAACGGCCATCTTCGACCAGATGACGCAGGAGCATATCGACTACATGCTCGCGAAAATCCCGCGCGCGCGGTTCGTGAAGGTGGAGGAAGTCGCCGCGACCGTCGCCTTCGCCGCCTCCGCCGATTGCTCCTTCACGACCGGCGCGGTGTTCGATATTTCGGGCGGGCGCGCCACCTACTGAGGCGGCGCATCGAGGTCCCATGCGCCTGTCTCCAGAGCCCGGCGGGGCGCAGCCTGCGCCCGCGTCCCGCCCGTCCCGGCCGCCGCCCGCACCGGGCGGCGCGACCCTGGTGGGCATCGGGCTCATGGTGCTCGCAGTGATGTCTTTCGCGGTCACCGACGCGACGGCGAAATGGCTGGGCGGCCATATCAGCGTCTTCATCGTGGTGTGGTCGCGCTATGTGGTCCATTTCCTCCTGTCACTGGTGGTCTTCAATCCCTGGACCGTGCCCGGCCTGTTGCGCACGCGAAAGCCCGGGCTTCAGATCCTGCGCTCGGCGCTCTTGTTCGCCACGACGGGATTGAATTTCCTGGCGCTCCAGTTCCTGCAACTGGACCAGACGGTCTCCATCATGTTTTCAGCGCCATTTTTTGTGGCGCTATTCGCAGGGCCGCTGCTCGGGGAATGGATCGGCGCGCGCAAATGGGCCGCGATCATCGTGGGGTTCGCGGGGATTCTTCTGGTGGCGCAACCGGGCACCGGCATCCATCCCGCCGCGCTGCTCTCGCTGGCGGCTGCGGTGACCTACGCGCTCTATGCCATCACAACGCGGATGCTGGTGCCGTATGACGCGACGCCGACCACGCTCTTCTATTCCGCGCTCGTGGGCTCCATCGTCGCGTCTCTCCCTTTGCCCTTCGTCTGGGTCACGCCCACCGAGCCGATGGTCTATGCGGCCATGCTGGCGCTGGGTGCGGTGGCGGGCGGCGGGCATTTTCTGCTGATACTCGCCCATGCCCGGGCGCCTGCGGCGACGCTTGCGCCCTTCATCTATGTGCAGATCCTCGCCATGGTTGGGCTGGGCTGGGCGCTGTTCGGCGACGTGCCCAGCCTGTGGACTCTGGCGGGGGCGGCGATCGTCGTCGGGTCCGGCATTTATCTTTTGCTGCAGGAGCGAAGAGCCTTGCGCGGCGCCTTGCCGCCCGAGCCCCCAACCTAAAGGGTGGCGCGGTAATCCATTAGATCTCCTCGCTTTCGTCAAAATGAGCGCTATGGTGCAAGGCGAAATCCACTCGCACCGAACGCTGCTCCATGTCTCCCGCCCGTCTGCTTGTCGTCGAAGGAAATACCGCCGAAGCCCGTGCCCGCCAGGTCCGTTTCGGGGGCGAAGCCGCCAGCGAAGGCTATGCGCGCCTCTTGCGCGAGCTATTCCCCCATGCGGTCGTGGACATCTGCTATCCGGCCGATCATGGCGCGAACCTGCCTGATTCCGGCGGCCTCGAAGGCTATGACGGTATCGCCATCACCGGCTCGTCCCTCAACATCTATAATCGCGGACCAGAGATCGAGCAGCAGATCGACCTGCTGCGCACCGCTTTCGCCACCGGCACTCCGGTGTTCGGCAGCTGCTGGGGTCTCCAACTCTTGACCGTCGCTGCGGGCGGCGTCGTGCGCAAGAATCCGCGCGGGCGGGAAGTCGGGTTCGGCCGTCGCATCCGCCTCACCGAACATGGTGCGGGTCATCCCATGTTCGAGGGCAAGCCGCAGGTCTTCGAGGCCATGACCGTCCATCTCGACGAAGTCGAGACGCTGCCGGAAGGCGCGCGTCTGCTCGCCAGCAACGACCATTCCGTGGTGCAGGCGGCGGAAATCCCAGTGGGCCAGGACGGAATCGCCTGGGGCGTCCAATATCACCCCGAATATCCGTTCCGGGAAATGGCGGCGATTTTCCGCCGGCTGAGCCCCTCCCTGGTGGCCGAAGGCTTCTTCCGGGACGAGGAGGAAGAATCAAGCTTCATCGGCGATCTCGAAGCCCTGGAGCGCGATCCCCACAACCACGCGCTCATCTGGCGCAATGGCGTGGATGGCGCGGTGATATCCAAGGACCTTCGGACACTGGAGATCCGCAACTGGGTCCAGCATCAGGTGATCCCAACCCGCGCAAGACGCGGCCGAGGCTGAGCGGAAAGTCTCCGCGCGCCCCGCGCCTCAGACGATCTTCGCGGCCAGAGCCTGCGCCACCTTCGAGGCCGGGGCGCGGCTGAGAGCACTGGTGATGGCGCGTCCCGCCGCCGCGAGCGCCGCCAAATCGACGCCGGTCTGAACGCCGAGGCCGTCGAGCAGATAGACCAGATCCTCGGTCGCAAGATTCCCCGACGCGCCCTTGGCGTAGGGGCAGCCGCCCAGGCCCGCCACCGAGCTGTCGAACGTCGAAACGCCGAGGTCCAGGCACGCCAACACATTGGCGAGCGCCTGCCCATAAGTGTCGTGGAAATGGAGCGCGGTGCGCGAGAGGCCGATTTCGTCGGCCACAGCGGCTGCCATCAGCTTCGCCTTGTCGGGCGTGCCGACGCCGATCGTGTCGCCGAGCGAGACCTCGTAGCAGCCCATGGCCACCAGCGCCGTGGAGACCCGCACCACGTCCGCAATGGGCACCTCGCCCTGATAGGGGCAGCCGAGT
The DNA here is from genome assembly GCA_030147645.1 of Aquabacter sp. GTDB lineage: Bacteria > Pseudomonadota > Alphaproteobacteria > Rhizobiales > Xanthobacteraceae > Aquabacter. The sequence continues at coordinate 10,244 of JASBUY010000429.1, forward strand.
ACGCAGCTCACATAGCCGCGCACGGCGATACCCGCCTCCTGCGCCGCGTCCACCACCGGCTCGAACCGCTCCAGGCTTTCCGCGATGGAGCAATTGATATTCTTCTCGCTGAAAGCTTCAGAGGCGGCCGCGAACACCGCGATTTCCTCGACGCCGGACGCCATCGCCGCCTCAAGCCCCTTGAGATTGGGCACCAGAACGGGATAGCGCACGCCGTCTCGCCGGCTGATGGCGGCGAGAACCTCCGCCGTGTCGGCCATTTGCGGCACCCATTTCGGGGAAACGAAGCTACCGCTCTCGATGACCGGCAGTCCCGCCGCGCCCAGCGCATCGATAAGCGCCACCTTGGCAGCGAGCGGCACGCGCCCCGGCTCATTCTGAAGCCCATCGCGCGGCCCCACCTCTACGATGCGCACGTCCGTGGGGCGGCTCATGGAAGATCCTCCAGCACCAGCAATTCCGCTCCCTCATCCACCAGATCGCCAATGGCGAAACGCACGGATGCGACGATGCCGTCGCGCGGAGCGGCCACGGTATGCTCCATCTTCATGGCTTCCACCACAACCAGCGCATCGCCCTTCTTCACCCGCTCGCCGGCGCCCACCGCGACGCGGGTGATGGTGCCGGGCATTGGGGCGACGAGGCGTCCCGCCGTGCCCGTGGCCTCGATGGAGGCGAGGCGGGGGTCAATATGGTCGAGGCTCGTTTCGCTGCCGGCGGCGAAGACGGTGAGCCGCTGTCCGGCGCGCACCACGCGCGCCCGCATGCGCACTCCATCCAGCCGGGCTTCCAGCGTACCGTCGTCGGCCATCAGGCCCTCGGCCTGAACGCTGCTCTCAGGCAGATCGAGGCGGAAACCACCTGACACATAATGGGCGCGCACGGCAATGCGCTGCGTGCCGGCCGCGAAGGTGAGGTCCACAAAGGCGGAGCGGTTCAGCCGCCAGCCGGGGGCAAGGCCCCAGGGCGAGAAGGGATCGGCCGCATCCGCCGCGGCCGAGGCCGCGCGCGCTTCGTCCAACAGCAGGAAGAGCGAGGCCAAGGCCAGGTCGCGCGTGCCGAGCGGGGCGGGACCCGGTAGGAGATCGGCGCGGTACCGCTCGATGAACCCCGTATCCAGTTCGGCGGAGGCGAAGGCAGGGTGGGTGACGATGGCATGGAGGAAGGTGCGGTTGGTGGGCAGGCCCACCACTTCGGTCCGCGCCAGGGCCGCCGCCATGCGGCCCGCCGCTTCCGCCCGGTCGGCGCCATAGGTGATGATCTTCGCGATCATCGGGTCGTAGTGAATGGAAACGGCGTCGCCTGCGCGCACGCCCGAATCCACCCGCGCGCCCGGGCTGTCGGTGGGCAGCAGCAGATGGTCGAGCCGGCCCACTTGCGGCAGGAAGTCCCGCTCCGGGTCCTCCGCGTAGAGCCGCACTTCAAAGGCATGGCCGCGCAGGGGAATCTCCGCCTGCGCCAGCGGCAGGGGCTCGCCCTTGGCGACCCGCAACTGCCATTCCACGAGGTCCTGGCCGGTGATGGCCTCGGTGACGGGGTGTTCCACCTGAAGGCGGGTGTTCATCTCCATGAAGAAGAAGTCGTCGCCTTCGGAAATGAATTCCACCGTTCCGGCGCCCACATAGCCGACCGCCTTCGCGGCATCGACCGCCGCCTTGCCCATGCGGGCGCGACGCTCCGCGCTCATGCCCGGCGCGGGGGCCTCTTCCACCACTTTCTGATGCCGGCGCTGGATGGAGCAGTCGCGTTCATGGAGATAGACGCAATTGCCGTGGGCGTCCGCGAAGACCTGGACTTCGATATGGCGCGGCTTGGTGAGATATTTCTCCACCAGAACGCGGTCGTCTCCAAACGCATTCTTGGCTTCGCGCTGCGCGGAGGCGAGGGCGTCCGCCAATTCGTCCGAGGTGCGCACCACCTTCATGCCCTTGCCGCCGCCGCCGGCTGAGGCCTTGATCAACACGGGATAGCCGATGCGCGCGGCCTCGCGGGCGAGCAATGCGGGGTCCTGGTCTTCGCCATGATAGCCGGGCACGAGCGGCACGCCGGCCTTCTCCATGAGCGACTTGGCGGCGCTCTTGGAGCCCATGGCGCGGATCGCCGAAGCGGGCGGCCCGACAAAGACGATGCCGGCCTGCGCGCAGGCCTCCGCGAAATCGGCATTCTCGGACAGCAAGCCGTAGCCGGGATGGATCGCGTCCGCCCCCGCCTTGCGCGCGGCCTCCAGGATGGCGTCGATGCGCAGATAGCTTTCGCGTGCCGGGGCGCGGCCGATGGGATAGGCCTCGTCCGCGCGCTCCACATGGAGCGCATGGGCATCCGCCTCGGAATAAACGGCTACGGTCTTGAGTCCCATGGCCCGCGCGGTGCGCATGACCCGGACCGCGATCTCGCCGCGATTGGCGATGAGCAGCGTGCGGATGGGCCGGGTCATGGCTGCCCCCATTCGGGTTTGCGTTTTTCCAGGAAGGCGGTGAGCCCTTCGCGCCCGTCGCAGCTGGCGCGCTGCTGGGCGATGCGGCGGGCGGTGTCGGCGATGACGTCGTGGGACAGGGGACGGTCGACAGCTGCCACCAGATCCTTGGTGGCAGCGAGCGCGGCGGGACTGCCGGCGGCCAGCGCCTTCAGGTGGCGGGCAATGGCCGCGTCGAGATCCTCGGGGGCCACGACCTCATGCACCAGTCCCAGGGAAAGGGCGGTGGCGGCATCGAACCGCTCGGCCGTGAGGAAATAGCGCCGCGCCTGTCGCGCGCCCATGGCGCGAACGAGATAGGGACTGATGACCGCAGGAATGAGGCCAATGCGCACCTCGGTCACGGCGAACAGGGCCTCGGGAACAGCGACCGCGATGTCCGAACAGGCAATGAGCCCAATGGCGCCCGCGAAAGCGGAACCGTGGACGCGGGCGAGCGTCGGCTTGGGACATGTGTCGATGGTGCGCATGAGGGCACCGAGGCGCCCGGCATCCTCCAGATTCTCCTCGAGCGAATAAGCCGCCATGCGGCGCATCCAATTGAGGTCAGCGCCCGCGCAGAAGGACGCGCCATTGGCGCGCAACAATATGGCACGCACGCCCGGGTCGCGGCCCGCGGCCTCATAAGCGGCGGTCAAAGCCGCGATGAGGGCGTCGTCGAAGGCATTATGGACTTCGGGACGGTTCAGGGTGAGGACGGCGACGCCGTTCTCCTGGGAGATGAGGAGGCTCATGGTCGCGCCCTCGGGAGGCGACGGACCACTTCCCCTTCCCCAACCCTCCCCCGCAACCGGGTGAGGGACCTTTCGGTCGGCGGCACCGGAAAGACCGATCCCGCTTGCGGGGGAGGGGTGGGCGGGGGCAGACGCAGCGCAGCGGGCATGGCTCCCATCACATCCGGAACACGCCGAAGCGTGTCTCCCTCACGGGGGCATTCAAGGACGCGGAGAGGGCGAGCGCGAGCACCATGCGCGTGTCGGCGGGATCGATCACCCCGTCGTCCCACAGCCGCGCGGAGGAATAATAAGGGTGGCCCTGCCGCTCATATTGCGCCTGGATCGGCGCCTTGAACGCCGCCTCGTCTTCGACCGGCCAGGATCCGCCCTTGGTCTCGATGCCGTCGCGCTTCACCTGGGCGAGCACATTGGCTGCCTGCTCGCCGCCCATCACCGAGATGCGGGCATTGGGCCACATCCACAGAAAGCGCGGATCGAAGGCGCGTCCGCACATTCCATAATTTCCGGCGCCGAAGGAATTTCCGATCACCACGGTGAATTTCGGCACGCTGGCGCAGGACACAGCGTTGACCAGCTTCGCCCCATCCTTGGCGATGCCGCCGCTCTCATACTTCCGGCCCACCATGAAGCCGGTGATGTTCTGGAGGAAGACGAGGGGAATGTTTCGCTGGCAGCACAATTCCACGAAATGCGCGCCTTTCAGCGCGCTCTCGGAGAATAGGATGCCATTATTGGCGATGATCCCCACCGGATAGCCGAAGATGCGGGCAAAGCCCGTCACCAGCGTCTGGCCATAGAGCGGCTTGAACTCGTCGAACTCGGAGCCGTCCACGATGCGGGCAATGATCTGGCGCACGTCGAACGGCTTCTTCGGGTCCTGCGAGACGATGCCGTAAATCTCATCGGCGTCGTACAGCGGCGCGCGCGGCGGCGCGATGTCGAGACCATGGGATTTGGACGTGTTGAGGTTGGCGACGATGGTCCGCGCGATGCCGAGCGCGTGCGCGTCATTCTCCGCCATATGGTCCGCGACGCCGGAGACGCGCGTATGCACATCCGCCCCGCCCAATTCCTCGGCCGTGACCACTTCGCCGGTGGCGGCCTTCACCAAGGGCGGGCCGCCCAGGAAGATCGTGGCCTGGTTCTTGACCATGATGGACTGGTCCGCCATGGCCGGCACATAGGCGCCGCCCGCGGTGCAGCTTCCCATGACCACCGCCACCTGGGCGATGCCCTCCGCAGACATATTGGCCTGATTGAAGAAGATGCGGCCGAAATGCTCGCGGTCGGGAAAGACCTCGTCCTGGTTCGGCAGATTGGCGCCGCCGGAATCCACGAGATAGAGGCAGGGAAGATGATTCTCCCGGGCGATGGCCTGCGCCCGAAGGTGCTTCTTCACGGTCACCGGGAAATAGGTGCCGCCCTTCACGGTGGCATCGTTGGCGACGATCATGCATTCGCGCCCGGAGACGCGGCCGATGCCGGTAATGATGCCGGCCGCGGGCACTTCGTCGTCATACATGCCGAAGGCGGCAAGCTGGGAGAGTTCGAGGAACGGCGATCCGGTGTCCAGCAAGGTGCGGATGCGGTCTCTGGGCAGGAGCTTGCCGCGTTTCAGGTGCCGCTCGCGCGCCACCACGCCGCCCCCTTCCGCGATACGCTCCACATGGGCGCGCAGGTCCGCGACGCTGGCGGCGAGCGCCTCTCGATTGCGGGCATAGGCGTCGGAGCGGCGGTCCACCGCATCCTCGATGATGGCCATGGATGCCTCACCTCTCTGTGTATGCAAGGCGGGCAAATGGCCGAGCGGCCACGCGGCAGGTCCGCGCCCATCCTCCCCCAACGCCGATCCAGGCCGGCTTAGAAACGATCGTACGTTTTTTTAAGGACCGCGCAAGGACGAAATCACGCCCGCGCGCGCCGCCGTCCGGCGGGCGAGGGCAACGCCGCCACCACGTCCGGCATCGCGACGCCCTCGGGGCGTGACACGCCTTCGAGCACGAGGTCGGTGTAAAGCGCGACCAGCGCGTCCTGGCTCAGCCGACCGTCCGAGCGATACCACATGCAGATGCCGGTCAGCATGGAGATGATGGCGTAGGTTGCGACCTTCGGCTCGGGCACGCGGAACAGGCCGGCCGCCGCGCCCTCGCGCAGCGCCTGTTCCAGCATCCCCTCATAGCGCCGGCGCATCTCCACCACGGTGGCGCGGTGCGGCGCCTCGAGGGAGCGGATCTCCATGTTGGCGATGAAGACATGGGCCGAGCGCGTCATGTGGTAGCGCAGGTGAAAATCCACATAAGCCTTCAGCCGTGCGATCGGACCCTCGACCCCATCCATGGCCGCCTCGGCCCTGGTGATCAGGTCTTCCATATGGTCGCGCACGATATCGAACAGCAGGCTCTGCTTGTTCTCGAAATATTTGTAGAGCGAGCCCGATTGAAGCCCTACCTCCGCCGCAAGCTGGCGCAGGCTCATGGCTTCGTAGCCGTGCTTGTAGATGAGGTGGACGCCGGCTTCCCGAATGGCCTTTGCCGTCCGGGCGCCGTTTGATCCCACTGTGCGCGCCATCGCCCTTTGACCTGCAATCGGTCTTGCCTGACCCTTATGACGGGTATTGGATCAATGCCGCCCTCGCGGGCGACGAACTGGACTACAGTGAGCGCAGCGATCCGGCGAAGCAAGCCGCGTTCCGCCAAAAAGAGCCTTGACCGCCGGAAAAAAAGAACGTTCGATTGTTTCCTGAAAGCCCGGCGAACATGATCGGGCAAAAAGGCCACCGGCAAAAGCCGGGGCCGACAAATCGCCAGGGAGCGCGCCACGCCTCCCGGACGAGGGGAGGAAAGTTTTGGGCGACACGCTTCTGGACGTGCGCGACATCTCGCTGCGTTTCGGCGGCCTCAGGGCGCTGAGCGAGGTCGGCTTCTCGGTCGACAAAGGCGAGCTGTTCTCCATCATCGGGCCGAACGGCGCGGGCAAGACCTCGCTGCTGAACTGCATCTCCGGCCGCTATTCGCCGCAGGAGGGCGCGGTGATGTTCGAGGGGCGCGACATCACGCGCCTCAAGCCCAACAAGCGCGCGGCCATTGGCATCGGCCGGACCTTCCAGAACCTCGCTCTCTTCAGCCATATGAGCGTGCTGGACAACATCATGGTGGGCCGTCATCACCTGCTGAAGAACAACTTCCTCACTGGCGCCCTCTATTGGATCGGCGGCGCGCAAAAGGAAGAACTGGAACATCGCCGCAAGGTGGAGGACGTCATCGACTTCCTCGACATCCAGCATGTGCGCAAGGCCACCGCCGGCACCCTCTCCTACGGCCTGCGCAAGCGGGTGGAACTCGCACGCGCCGTGGCGCTGGAACCCAAGCTCATCCTGCTCGACGAGCCCATGGCGGGCATGAACCTCGAAGAGAAGGAGGACATGGCCCGCTACATCGTCGATCTGAATGAGGAGTGGGGCATGACCATCATCATGATCGAGCACGACATGGGCGTCGTCATGGACATTTCCCACCGCGTCATGGTGCTCGATTTCGGCCGCAAGATCGCGGAAGGCCTGCCCGAGACCATCCTCGCCAACCCCCATGTGAAGAAGGCCTATCTCGGCGAAGAGGACGAGGCGCTGGTAGATCCCGACGCCGCGCCCCAGGCGCTGTCGGCGTGAGGGTGAGGGACATGAGCATGAGCGCCTATCCCGATCTTTCCGTCCACGACACCCTTCCCAAGCTCCTCGAACTGCATGCGCGGTCCCATCCCGACGACATCTGGCTGCGCGAAAAGGACCTCGGCATCTGGAACGCCTATAGTTGGCGGCATGTGGCCCAGCGCGTGCGTGCCATGGCGCTCGGGCTCGAATCGCTCGGGGTTGCGCGCGGGGACGTGGTCGCGCTGATCGGCGACAACCGCCCGGAATGGCTGATGGGCGAGATCGCCGCCCATGCCGCGGGCGCCATGAGTCTGGGCATTTATCGCGACGCGCTCGCGGACGAGGTGGCCTATCTCGTCACCTATGCCGATGTGGCGGTGATCTTCGCCGAGGACGAGGAGCAGGTGGACAAGCTGCTCCAGTTGGAGGATCGCATCCCGACGGTGCGCCACATCGTCTATGCGGACCCCCGCGGGCTGCGCAAATATGACGATCCCCGGCTGGTCTCGCTGGAAACGCTGGAAGAAGCGGGCGCCGCCCGCGCCCTCGCGGAGCCAGAGCGCTATGGCGCCTTGGTGGCGCTGGGTAAGGGGACGGACGTTTCCATCCTGTGCACCACGTCGGGCACCACCTCCCACCCCAAGCTCGCCATGCTCACCTCGGGCGCGCTGCTGAACCATTGCGCCGCCTATCTCGCGGTCGATCCGCGCGGACCTGCGGACGAATATGTCAGCGTGCTCCAGATGCCTTGGATCATGGAGCAGATCTACGCTTTCGGTCAGGCGCTCATCTCCCGCATGAAAGTCAATTTCGTGGAGGAGTCCGAGACCACCATGGCCGATATGCGGGAAATCGGCCCGACCTTCGTTCTGTTCGCCCCGCGCGTCTGGGAGCAGATCGCAGCGGACGTGCGCGCCCGCATGATGGACGCTTCCGCCTTCAAGCGCGTGATGTTCGAGTTCGGCATGAAGCAGGGCCTGCGTGCACTGGACGAAGGCCGCCGCTCCTGGCTGGCGGATGTCATCCTGTTCCGCGCGCTGCGTGACCGGCTCGGCTTCACGAACCTGAAATCCGCCGCCACCGGCGGTGCGGCGCTGGGGCCGGATACATTCCGCTTCTTCCTGGCGCTCGGCGTGCCTATGCGCCAGCTCTACGGCCAGACCGAACTGCTCGGCGCCTATACCATCCACACGGCGCAGGACGTGGACTTCGATACGGTCGGCGTGCCCATGGCGGGCGTGGAATTGCGCATCGACGATCCCGACCCGAACGGCCTCGGCGAGATCGTCACCCGCCATCCCAACGTCTTCTCCGGCTATTACCGCAATGAAGAAGAGACCGCGAAGTCGTTCGACGCGGGCGGCTGGATGCGCACCGGCGATGCGGGCTTCATCGACAAGAAGGGGCACCTCGTCGTCATCGACCGCGTCCGCGACATGGCGGCGACCGCCCATGGCGACCGTTTCTCACCGCAATATATCGAGAACAAGCTGAAATTCTCGCCCTATGTGGCGGAAGCGGTGATCCTGGGAGATGGGCGCGATCACCTCGCAGCCATGATCTGCATCCGCTTCCCCATCGTCGCGAAATGGGCGGAGAAGAACCGCATCGCGTTCACCACCTATACCGACCTGTCCGCCAAGCCCGAGGTCATCGCGCTGCTGAAGCGCGAGGTGGAGCAGGTGAACAAGACGCTGGCCGAGAAGCAGCGCATCGCGCGCTTCCTC
>JASBUY010000431.1 GCA_030147645.1 Aquabacter sp.
ATGCCGCTGGGCGATCAGGCCACCGCCAACAAGCGCACCATCTACCAGATGATCCACCCCGACGTGGTGACCTCCTGCCAGTTGGTCATGGGCATGACCCAGCTCGCCGAGGGCAATATCTGGAACACCATGCCCTGCCACGTCCATGACCGCCGCTCGGAGGTCTCTCTGTATTTCGACGTCGCCCCCGACGCGCGCGTCAGCCACCTGATGGGCGAGCCCTCCGAGACCCGCCATCTGGTGGTGGCGGACGGGGAGGCTGTGCTCTCCCCGCCCTGGTCCATCCATTCCGGCGTCGGCACCCGCGCCTACACCTTCATCTGGGGCATGGGCGGCGACAATATCGACTATACGGACATGGACGTCGTCTCCATGGACACGCTGCGATGAGCCCCTTCGACCTCTCCGGCAAGCGGGCGGTCGTCACCGGGGCCAATACCGGCCTTGGGCAAGCGATCGCGCTCGCCCTGGCGCAGGCGGGGGCCGAGATCGTGGCGGTCGGCCGCTCGGCCATGGACGAGACCCGCGCGGCGGTGGAGGCGGCGGGCGTCGGCTTCACCGAGATCCGTGCCGATCTCGGCTCGCTTGAGCCGGTGGCGCGCATCGTCGCGGAGGCGACCTCCGGTGGGCGGGCGGACATCCTGGTCAACAATGCCGGCATCATCCGCCGCGCCGACGCCATCGACTTCACCGAGGCCGATTGGGACGCGGTGATGGACGTGAACCTGAAGTCCGCCTTCTTCCTCACCCAGGCGTTCGCGCGGGGCTGGATCGCGGACGGGCAGGGCGGCAAGGTGATCAACATCGCCTCGCTGCTGTCCTTCCAGGGTGGCATCCGCATTCCCTCCTACACGGCGAGCAAGAGCGGGCTTGCGGGGCTCACCCGGCTGCTGGCCTGCGAATGGGCGGGCAAGGGCATCAATGTGAATGCCATCGCGCCCGGTTATTTCGTGACCAACAACACCGAGGCGCTGCGCGCCGATCCCAAGCGCAATGCCGACATTCTCGCGCGCATTCCCGCCGGGCATTGGGGCGAGCCATCGGAACTCGGCGGCGCGGCGGTGTTCCTCGCCTCGCCTGCGGCGTCCTACGTCCATGGCGTGGTGCTGCCGGTGGATGGCGGCTGGCTCGCCCGCTAGAGCCTGATCGGTGAATCAGTCTCTAATTTAGTGAGAGAGAACGTTTTACCGATCTGATTGCGATGCAATCAGATCGGAACGTGCTCTAGAGCCTGATCCCATCAGATTGAATCAACCTGATGGGATCGCACTCTCAAGGAGAACATCATGACCCAGAAGGGCCAGTATTTCGGCTTCGCGGACACCACGACGCTCGAACAGGTGACGCCCAATGTGGAGCGGCAGATCCTGACCTATAATGACGAGATCATGCTGGTGCGGGTCATTTGCACGGAAGCCGGGCCGTGCGGGGTGTTCCACGACCATCCCCATGTGCAGATCACGTCGGTCGAGAGCGGCGTGTTCGACATTACCGTGGACGGCAAGACCGCCCGGCTGAAGGCGGGCGACAGCTTCTATGTCCCCTCCGGCCTCTGGCACGGCGCCCAGTGCATCGAGCCCGGCGTCCTGGTGGACGTCTTCACGCCCATGCGGGCGGAATTCGTCGCGGCGTGAGCGGGCGGTCTTCCCGTCCGCCTGAGAGGGATGCGCGGACTTTTCTGCGTATCCACCTTATGCCGCGCGCAGCCCGGCGATGAAATCGCCCACTTCGTCCTTGAGCTGATGGGCTTGAACCGACAGCGATTTCGACAGCGACATCAATTGCTCTGACGCGGCGCCCGTGTTCGATGCCGCGTGACTGACCCCCCCGATATTGAGGGTCACCTCTTCCGTGCGCTGAGCGGCGCGGTGGGTGTTCTGAGCGATTTCCCGCGTCGCGCCGCCTTGCTGTTCGACCGCGCTCGCCACCGCCGAGGAAATGCTCTGCACATCGTCGATGGTCGCCGAGATCTTCGAGATCGAGTCCACCGTCTGCGTCGTGGCGGACTGGATTTCCGTGATCCTTTCGTGGATGTCGTCGGTCGCCTTCGCGGTCTGGGCGGCCAATTCCTTCACTTCCGCCGCCACGACGCTGAATCCCCGGCCCGCCTCTCCGGCGCGGGCGGCTTCGATCGTGGCATTGAGGGCGAGCAGATTGGTCTGCGCCGCAATCGCCTTGATCAGCTCGATCACCTGACCGATCCCGGTCGCCGAGCGCATCAATTGCTGGATGGTCGCATCGGTCTGGCTCGCATGGGTCGCGGCCTGGGTGGCGATCTCCGAGGAATGGGTCACTTTTCCGCAGATGTCCTGCACCGAGGTCGCCAGTTCTTCGGTGGCGGATGCTACCGTCTGCACGTTCGAAAGGGAGTCGGCCGCCGCCGCCGATACGGTCTGCGCCTGCCGCGTGGTTTCTTCCGCGGCTGCGGACAAACTCTGCGCGGCCATCTGCACCTCGTTGGAGGTGGCGACGAACCGGGCGGCGAGTTGCCCCATGGAGGTCTCAAAGCGTTCGGCGATGGCGGCCCGTTCCTCGATGAGGCGCGCGGCATTGCGCCGCTCGATCATTTCCTGCTCCGCGTGAAGCCGTTCCGCTTCCAGCAGAGCCCGACGGAACGTCTCAAGTCCCCGCGCCAGATCGCCGATTTCATCGCGCCGATTCTGCGCGGGGATCTCCACGTCCAACTGATGCGAGGTCAGCTGTGTCACGTTATTCACCGCCCGCCCCAGCGGCCGGTTGATGCCGAACACCACCGCCAATCCGCAGGCCAGAATCGTCAGCAGAAGCAGGGCGCCGTTGATCAGGAGCAAGATCGACGTTTGGCCGATGGTGGCCGCAGCCTCCGCTTCGTTCCTTTGCGTGAAGGCGTTCGCGAATTCCACGGTATCGTCGATGGTGACGCGGTGCAGTTCGAACGCTTTGTCCAGCTGACGCAGGGCCTCTTTGGCCTTGCTCATGTTTCCGGAGAGCAGTGCAGGAAAAAACGTCTCAATCCCGACATTCCAGAACTTGTCCGATTCAGAGGAGATGCCATTTATCTTTGCGGCAACGTCGGCAGGAATATCCGCCGCCGCCCAAAAATGAAGCCGATCGGTAAAGTCGGCGTTCAATTTCTTGAAGGTTCGATAGTATTCACGGGCCTTGTCCGGGTGACTCTCCGCCAGATGCGCCGCCAGCAGCGCCTCGACCGCGAACATGGGCGGCGGGAGAATGTCGGCAATCAGGTCTTTGCCGGAAATGATGTTCTCGTAGCTTTTGCTGCCGATCTTGGTTCGATTGAACCCGGTGATCGCGAGCACGGCGGTGACGCCGATCATCACGACGAGGATCGCGCCGGCGATGGCCGTCCATTGGGACAATCGAAGCTTGAGCATAACCGGGGCTTCCGAGGGTAAACACCGGTCGGCTTATATCATCTGGAACTGTTCCAAAGGTTGCAGGCGGGGAAATTTTGTATCCAGAACGGGAGGTCAGCCGTTCCAGAATGGGACGTTTCCGCCAGCGCCTCGCTAGGCAGGAACCGTCCTTCTCGGACGAGCACCAACGAAAGATCGGCGACGATGGCGGCGACAGATTCTATGTCCCCTCCAACCTCTGGCAGGGCGCAAATGCCTCAAGTCCGGCGTGCTGGTGGACGTGTCCACGCTCATGCGGCAGGAATTTTTTGGTCGACGGAAACGCGCGCCGGACACTTCCGATTCCAGCATGGCCGGGTCTGCGGCAAGGCGAGTTGAGGGTGGAAACGCGCGATTAAAGCTGAGACAGTCCCTCCCGAACCGCGCGGGAGGGAGTGATGGTGAAGAGCACGTCCACGGACAACTGGACGCCTCACGAGTCGATGCAGCCCTCGCGCCGAGACCTGTTCACGTCCGGTGCCGCGCTGCTGGGCGCCAGCCTGCTGCCTAAGGTGGCTCAAGCGGGCGAGATGCCGACCCGCTTGCCCGCGCCCCTAATGGCGCCGGACTCGCCACCCGGCGGCTACAATATCCTGTTCATCCTGGTGGACCAGGAGCACTTCTTCGAGAAATGGCCGTTTCCAGTGCCGGGCCGCGAATGGATCAAGGCCAACGGCATCACCTTTACCAACCATCAGGCCGCATCCTGCGTATGTTCGCCGGCTCGGTCCACGCTCTATACCGGACAGCATATTCCCAATACCGGCATCTTCGACAACGCCAATGCGCTTTGGCAGGCGGACATGTCGACGGACGTGAAGACGGTGGGCCACCGCCTGGCCCAACTTGGCTACCACGCTGCCTATCAGGGCAAGTGGCACCTGTCCGCCAATCTCGATCAGGTGGCCCATGCCATCGACGCGCCGCTGTTGGAATATCGCAAGATCATCGAAAGCTACGGCTTCGACGACTTCTTCGGCGTCGGAGACATTACAGACCGCACGCTGGGGGGCTATAATTACGACGACACCACCACTGCATTCGTAACCCGCTGGCTGCGCACCAAGGGCCTGGAGATGTGCAAGGAGGGAAAGCCCTGGTACCTTGCGGTGAACTTCGTCAATCCGCACGACGTGATGTTCATCAATTCCGACCTGCCGGGCCAGACGGTGCAAGGCAAACGCTCCTCCATGCCCATCGCCCGCGCGCCGGACAATGAGTTGTATGCCGCTACCTGGGATGTGCCGCTGCCGTCCACCCGCACCCAGCCCTTCAACGCCCCCGGCCGTCCGCCGGCGCAGCACACCTACCAGGAGGTGATTGACTTGCTAGTGGGTGAGTGGCCCGACGAGGATCGGCGCTGGCGGGTACTCCAGAACTATTATTACAACTGCATCCGCGACTGCGACCTCCAAGTCACGCGTGTCCTTGAGGCCATCAGGGCCAACGGAATGTCGGAGGACACCATCATCGTCTTTACGGCGGACCATGGCGAACTCGGTGGCCACCACCAGATGCGCGGCAAGGGCAACTGCACCTATCGCCAGCAGAACCACCTGCCCCTGATGATCGTCCACCCTGCTTATCCCGGCGGCCTGACTTGCGACGCGGTCACCTCTCAGGTGGACCTGACGCCCACGCTCTTGGCCCTCACCGGCGCCGCACCGGACAAGCTGAAGCAGGCGAGCGAGGGGTTGCCGGGGCACGATTTTTCGAAGCTGCTCGGCGCACCCGGCAACGCGAAGGCGGACACGCTGCGGCCGGGCTCGCTATTCTGCTACAATATGCTCAGCTACCAGGACGCGCGATGGGCCGCGCATTTCGATGTCCGGTCCTCGGGTCTGACGCAGGCTGAGACGATCGCGGCAATGAAAGCCAACCCGCCGGACTTCAAGCTGCGCTGTTCCATCCGAAGCGTGTTCGACGGCCGCTACCGCTTCTCGCGCTATTTTTCCCCCGAGGGCTTCAATACGCCCGGCACTTGGGAAGACCTGACAGCGAAGAACGACCTT